>JBKJMF010000054.1:0-8424 GCA_046596525.1 Devosia sp.
GGCCGGCAAAGGTCATCGCCTGGCTGGCGAGCGGCGCCGCCGACGACCTCGCCGGGCAATATGTCGACATCCGGCAGGAGGGCCTGATGGCCCGGGTGGAGGGCTGATCACTCGCCGGGTTTGACGGCCAGTTCCTCGCTGGAGCGCGCCGCCTCGGCGATGCGCCGGCGGGCCCGGAAGGCGCCCCATTGCTGGTCGACCAAGACGCCGATGAGGATCACCCCGCCCATCACCGCGAAATTGAGCGAGGAGGGAATGCCGAGGAGGTTCACGAGGTTCTGCAACTCCTGCAGGAGGATCGTGCCAAGGATCACCCCGACGATCGACCCTTCGCCGCCGCGCAGCGAGAACCCGCCCAGCACCGCCGCCGCGATGGCATAGAGCTCGTAGAAATTGCCCTGCGACGAGGGCTGCACCGAGCGCGTGTACATGGCGAAGAAGATCGCCGCGAGAGCCGTCAGCCCGGCGCAGATCACATAGGCCGAGGTGACCACCACGTCGGTGCGGATGCCCGAGAAGCGTGCGGCTTCCTCGTTCTTGCCGATGGCAAAGAGGTAGCGACCGAACACCGAGCGGTGCAGCGTGAACCAGGCGATCACTGCGACGACGGCCAGCACGTAGACCGAGACCGGGATGCCGCCGATGCGGGCGACGAAGAAATCGAGGCCGGGATACTCGCTGCCGAACGGGAAGCCGGCGGTGGCGTCGGCGGTGTAGCCGCGCGCTACGCCGCGATAGATCAGGAGCCCGCAGAGCGTCACCACGAACGGCTGCATCTTCAGCTTGGTGATGAGCAACCCGTGCGCCAGTCCCAGCGCCAGGCCGAGGACGATCACGATGGCTGCGGCGATGGGCCACGGCACGCCCTTGGCGCCGACCAGATCGACGAACAGCACACCGAGCAGCGCGATCATCGAACCCGCGGAAAGCTCAATGCCGCCGGTGATGATGACGAAGCCCTGGCCGATGGCGAACAGCCCGAACAGGCCGATGAGATTGGCGGTGTTGGCGAGGTTCTGCGGCCCGAGAAAGGCGGGGTTCCTGAGATAGACCCCGAGCCCGACGACGATGATGAGGACCAGAAGACCCAGATCCTTCTTGTTCATGCGCTTGTCCTCACCCGGCCTTGGCCATCGGTTTGCCGACGGCGAGCCGCAGCACGTTCTCTTCACTGAAATCGGCGCGTTCGAGCAGGCCAGAAATCCGGCCCTCGTGCATCACCGCGATGCGATCCGAAACGCCGATCACTTCTTCCATGTCCGACGAGATCATCAGCACCGCGACGCCGGCATCAGCGAGGCCGCGCATCAGCCGGTAGATCTCGGCCTTGGCACCGACATCGATGCCGCGCGTCGGCTCGTCGAAGATCAGCACCTTGGGTTGCATCGCCAGCCACTTGGCCAGCACCACCTTCTGCTGGTTGCCGCCAGACAGGCTGCTGGTGCGGGTGGTAACCGTCGGCGCCTTGATGCCGAGCTCGGTCCGGCTGCGTTCGGCTTGCTTGCGCTCGAGCGCCGGCGAGACCATCCAGCCCGGCGCATAGGCTTCGAGATTGGGCAGGCTGATATTCTCGGCGATCGACATATCGAGCAGGATGCCCTCACCCTTGCGGTCCTCCGGGATGAGGAAGATGCCGCGCGCCACGGCGTCCGAGGCGTTTCGCAATGTCACCGGCTGGCCGTTCAGGGTGATGGCACCGCCGTAGCGGTGGTCGACGCCGAACAGCGCCCGCGCCAGTTCCGTCCGGCCCGAACCCACCAGCCCGGCGAGGCCGAGGATCTCACCGGCATGCAGTTCGATATTGATCTGGTGCGTCGGGTAGGTCGCCGTGCGGATGCCGCGGGCGGCCAACACGACATCGCCCTTGGCGAGCTTCGGCGCGGCGTAGGCGACCTTGAGGTCGCGGCCGATCATCAGCTTGACCATGCGGTCGTGATCGATCTCGGCCTTGGGCAGTTCGCCCACCAGCACCCCATCGCGCAGCACCAAGACGCGGTCCGAGGCGCGCTCGATCTCGTGCAGCCGGTGCGAGATGAAGATCACCGCAATGCCTTCGGCCCGGAGCCCGGCAATCACCTCGAGCAGTTTGTCGGTCTCGGCCAGCGGCAGCGACGAGGTTGGCTCGTCGAGGATGACGAGGCGCGCGTTGACCGACAGCGCCTTGGCGATCTCGACCATCTGCTGCTGCGCCAGTGACAGCTTTGCCACCGGAGTGTTCGGCGAGAAGTTCGCGCCGAGCCGCTTGAGGTACGGCAGCACATCGGCACGCATGCGCTTCTCGTCGACGAGGTTCAGCACGCCAGCGCGTCGCGGTTCGCGCCCGATATAGACATTGGCGGCGACGTCGAGATTGTCGAACAGGTTGAGTTCCTGGTGCACAAAGGCGATGCCCGCCTTCATCGAGCCGCCGACGCTCAGGCCTGCGTAGGGCGCGCCGTCGATCTCGATAGTGCCGCTGTCCGGCGCGGTAACCCCGCCGAGGATCTTCATCAACGTGGATTTGCCGGCGCCGTTTTCGCCGACGAGGCCAATGACCTCACCCGGCGCGACCACCATGTCGAAACCAGCGAGCGCCACGACGCCCGGATAGGTCTTGCGAACGGCTGAGAGCTTCAGGAAGGGCCGTGATGGCGCTTCTTGATCGCGGCTATCGAGCATCGCACCTCCCCGCGCGTTCCCGCCCGAACACTAGAGCGCTTCCAGGAAAAGTTGCAGACTTTTCCGGTTCGGAAGCGCGACAGACAAAGTAAACTGCGCGGCGCGGGCGACAGCCCCCTGCCGTCCGCGCCGTGCCACATCGATGTCAGCCGGCGATCTTGGCCTTCAGGTCGGCCGAGAAGGCGTCGACATTGTCCTTGTTGATCACGGCCGTCGGCACGATGATCAGCTTGTCGGCCGGGATGCCCGACTTGTCGCCTTCGAGGTACTTGGCCATCAGCAACATGCCCTGGTAGCCCCACTCGAACGGCTGTTGCACCACGGTGGCGGCGAACGAGCCTTCCTTCACCGCGCCCAGCGTCACCGGGTCTTCGTCGAACGCCACGACGGTGATCGCGCCGAGCTTGCCGGCGGCCTGCAGCGCCTCGTAGATCTTGGGCGGGTTGTACGAATAGAACCCGACCATGCAGTTGATCTCGGGGTTGGCCACCAGCACGTCGTCGACATTGGTGCGGGCCTTGGTGAAGTCCACGTCGTCGCCGCGCACATCGACCAGCTCGATGCCCTTGCCTTCGATCGCCTGGCGGAAGCCGGCGATGCGCTCGACGGCGTTATCGGCGCCGAGGAAGCCGACAAAGCCCATGCACTTGCCGCCGCCGGGCAGCGCCTTGACCATTTCCTCGCCCGCCTGCACGCCAGCCAGCGTGTTGGACGAGCCGAGATAGGCGAGGCGGTTCGACGCCGGAGCGTCGGAGTCTGTGGTGAACAGCGGCACCTGCCCGGCGATGCGGTTGAACGCGTCGATCGAGTTCTTCGGATCGGCCGACGAGATCATGATGGCATCGGTGCCGGCGGCCACGAGGTCATCCATCAACGCGTTCTGCAGCGCTGCGGTGCCCTGCGCGGGATAGCGGAACTGCAGCTCGTAACCCGGCAGTTCGGCCTGCGCCTTCTTCACGCCGGCCTCGGCCAGCTTCCAGAAGTCGGACGAGGCGTTGACGACGAATGCGAGCTGCGGCTTGTCCTGGGCGACAGCGCCGCCGACGAGCATAAAACCTGCGGCAACGACGGCCGCCATACTGACTAGGCTCTTCATCATTCCTCCCTGGCCGCCATGAGGGCGGCACCATTGGCTTCGATTCGTACCTCTCTGCCCGGCCCTGCATCGGGTCGTGTCTGCTTCCGTCGAAGCTGAGGTACGTAGCTCAACCCGGCACCAAGAGAGAGAACGGTGCCCATCCCGCCGCCGCGTCCGCCGGCGGGAATACCTTGTCGCGGGGAGTTACTCCCCGGTGTCCTTGTTGCGCAGCAGGTTGGACGCAACGGCGAGAATGATGAACGAGCCGACGAAACTGCCCTGCCAGAAGGTACTGATGCCGAGCAGTGTCAGGCTGTTCCGTATGATCTCAATGAGTGCCGCCCCGACCACGGCGCCGAGCGCCGTGCCCGAGCCGCCGGCGAGACTTGCGCCACCGATGACCGTCGCAGCGATGACCGTGAGCTCGAGCCCGGTGCCGAACCCAGTGGTGACCGAGCCGAGCCAGCCGGTCTGCAGGAAGCCGGTGATGCCGGCGCAGAGCGCGACGAACATATAGACCGAGATCTTCACCGCCTTGACCGGCACGCCGGTGAGCACCGCCGCCTTCTCGTTACCACCGATGGCGTAGAGGTGCCGGCCCCACCGGGTCCAGCGCAGCGCGAAGCCGGTGATCAGCGCCAGCACGACCATCACGATCAGCGGGTTGGGCACCGGTAGCCCGCCGACGATCACCGAGCCGCCACCGATGCTGAAGAGGATCGCCTGGTCAGGACCGAACTCGTAGATCAGCGCATTGTTCGACATCACCATGCCGATCGAGCGGGCGATGGACATCATGCCCAGTGTGACGACGAAAGCCGGCATGCCCACCACGGCGATCAGCACCCCGTTGATCAGGCCGACCAGCAGCGAGGTCGCAATCGCAGCCGGAATCGCCAGGGTGATCGGCAGGCCCGCATGCATGATCAGCGTCGTCGTCATGGCCGAGATCAGCACCGTGGCGCCGACCGACAGATCGATGCCGCCAGTGATGATCACTGCGGTCATGCCCAGCCCGACAATGCCGACAAAGGCAAAGTTGCGGGTGACGTTGAACAGGTTCTGTGGCGTCGCGAAGGTCTTGGTCAGCAGCATCATCGCAACGACCGCGATGATCACCGCGAGCAGGATCCAGAAGATCTGCCGGCTGATCAGCCAGGCCAGGAAACCCCTATGCGTCTGCTGGTCGATGGCGTCCGTGAGGGAGGTGTCGGTGGTCATTTCGGCAAGCTCCTCAAGCGCTCTGCAGCGCGCCGGTGATCAACCCGGTGACTTCCTCGGGCGAGGAATCGGCGACCAGTTTGTCGGCAACCTTGCGGCCGCGCCGCAGCACCACCAGCCGATCGCACACGGCGAAGACGTCGGGAATACGGTGGCTGATCAGGATCACCGCAATGCCCTGCTCCTTGAGCCGGCGGATGAGGTTCAGCACCTCGGCCACCTGCCGCACGCTGATTGCCGCCGTCGGCTCGTCCATCAGCACGATCTTGGGGTTGGAGAGCCGGGTGCGGGCGATGGCCACCGCCTGGCGCTGCCCGCCCGACATGCGGCGCACCAGGTCGCGCGGCCGGGTTTCGGATTTGAGTTCGGCGAACAGCTCGCCGGCTTTCTTGTACATGCCGCGATAGTCGAGGATTTCCGGCACGAACAGCCGCCAGCCGCGGCGACGCTTCCAGAACGGCAACTCGGCCTCGGCGGGAGTACGCGAAATCGTCGTCAGTTCGCGGCCAAGGAAGATGTTGGCCGCAGCGGTGAGGTTATCGGCGAGCGCCAGGTCCTGGTAGACGATCTCGATCCCCTTGGACCGGGCGTCCTTCGGGCCGTGCAACTGCACCACGTGACCATCGAGGCTGATACTGCCTTCCGACGGGTGGAAATTGCCGGCGATGATCTTGACCAAAGTGGTCTTGCCGGCACCGTTATCGCCCACCAGCCCAACCACCTCGCCGGCGTTCAGTGTCAGCGAAATATCGGTCAGCGCGGTGATAGCACCGTAGTGCTTGGCGATGTTCGCCAGCTCGAGAACCGCCATCGTTGCCCCTCCCAAGGCTGGAAGGCTTCGCCCTCCCCCAGATGTCGTTGGCAAATCTATGATGGATGACGCGTCGACCGTCAATCGACTTTGAGCATCTTCGGGAATTCGCCGAAACATGCGGCCGGCTTTGCTGTTTGGCCAGTCTTTCCAACGTCTTCAGCAACATGTCTGACAACTTGGAGTGCTTGAATGTGCACGTGCATCAGCGTGATTGACTATTGTTCGGCGCCGCATCAGTATCCGCCCGACATGCGAAGCGTCTCCGCCAACGTGAAGCCCATGAAACGGGCCCTGGCAGGCGCTCAGCGAGGAACTGAGGAGCTCATCGAGACGATCGGAGCACCGCCGGGTGGCTAGGGACCACCCGCGCATCAGGTGCTGCAATCGGATTTGATCGAGGACCCGCCAAAGGCGGGACGGGACTGAACCCTAGGGAGGAGAACTATGCGTAAGACCATGTTTGTGCTCGCCGGCGCGGCTATTGCCGTCGCGCTCGCGGGCGGCGCCGTGGCGCAGGATAAGAAGATCCTGGCCGTGGTCGTCAAAGGCCTCGACAACCCGTTCTTCACGGTGATGGGCCAGGGCTGCGCCGATTGGAACACGGCGCATGCCGACAGCGAATATACCTGCCTCTACACCGGCCCGGCACTCAGCTCGGATGAAGCCGGTGAAGTGCAGATCGTGCAGGACTTGATCAGCAAGGGCGTTGCCGGCATCGCGATCTCGCCGTCCAACGCTCCGGCCATGGCCAACATGCTGAAGGCCGCCGCGCCGACCATGCCGATCATCACCATCGACGCAGACCTGCTCCCCGAGGACAAGGCGCTGCGCAAGACCTATTTCGGCACCAACAACTACGACATGGGTGTCGGCATGGCGACCGAGCTGATGAAGCTCAAGCCGACTGGCGGCACCGTGTGCCTGCAGCTCGGCAACGTCGCCGCGGCCAACATCAACGAGCGTGCCGCTGGCTTCCGCGACACCATTGCCGGTGCCAAGGGCACCGAAAAGCTGGCCAATTCCAATGGCTGGACCGAAGCCGACGGCTGCCCGACTTATACCAATGACGACATCCCGACGGCCAACCAGCAGATGGCCGACGTGTTCACCGCACAGCCTGATCTTACCGCCTTCGTTCTCGTCGGCGGCTGGGCCCAGTTCGGGCCGCAGGCCTATGCCCAGAACACCGACCAGGTGATGGACAAGCTGAAGGCCAAGGACCTGATCATCATCGCCGGCGACACGCTGCCGCCGCAGGCCCAGGCTTTCCGTGAAGGCCGCAGCCACTTCCAGATCGGCCAGCGGCCGTACCAGATGGGCAACGAGGCGGCCGATATCCTGATCAGCCTGATCAAGGGCGAGACCGTCGAGGATCCGAAGTTCACCGGTCTCGACCTCTGCACCCTCGAAGACGCGGGTATCTGCGCCAAGTAAGCCAGACCGAAAAGTCGGCGGACCGATTGGGGCACGCTTCGGCGTGCCCCTTTGCGTTCAGAGGGCCAGCGTCTCCAGCAGTTCGTTCGCCGCCGCCGAGCCGGCACGGTTGGCGCCGATGGTGGAGGCCGATGGCCCGTAGCCAACTAGGTGGATGCGCGGCTCCTTCACCACCTGCGTTGCGAGCCGCCCACCCATCAGGATGCCGCCCGACGCCTCGCGCAGCATCAGCGGTGCCAGGTGATCGAGCGATGAGCGAAAGCCGGTGCACCAGAGGATCATGTCAGCCCGCTGCTCGGTGCCATCGGCCCAGCGCACCCCGGTCTCGGTGATTTCGCTGAACATCGGCAGGCGCTTCAGCGCCCCGCGTGCTTCCATCGCCTCGATCAGCGGCGACCGCGGCAGGCCGGTGACCGACACCACCGAGTTCGGCGGCAGGCCCTGCCGTACCCGATCCTCGACCAGCTTCACCGCGGCACGCCCGGCCTCCTCGTTGAACGGGCCCTCTCGGAACTGCAGCGGTCGCCTAGTGACCCACGTGGTGCTGGTGACCTGCGAAATTTCGTTGAGCAGCTGGATGGCCGAGATGCCACCGCCGACGATCACCACGTGCTGGCCGGCAAACTCCGCCGCCGTGCGATAGTCGCGGGTGTGGAGTTGCCGCCCCTTGAAGCGCTCGCGGCCCGGATAGTCCGGGATGAACGGCGTTTCCCACGTGCCGGTAGCGTTGATGATGCCACGGGCCGAGAAGGTCTCACGATCGGTCTCGACGCGGAAGCGTTCGCCGCGCGGGCAGACCACTTTCACCTTGATCGGGCGATAGACATTGAAGCCGAAGCGCTGCTCGTAGGCGGCGAAATAACGCGGCACCGCCACCGCGGCCTCGACCGCTTCGTTGCTGGTGTCGACGGCCTCGGAGAACTGCATCCCCGGCAGGTCGTGCACCCGGTTGACGGTGCTCAGCGTCAGCGACGGCCAGCGGAACTGCCAGGCGCCACCGGCCTCGGGCGATTGATCGAGAACGACAAAACCGCGCCCCACATCGAGGCCATGGCGCTTGAGATAATAGGCCGAGGACAGTCCCGCTTGCCCGGCTCCGACCACCACGATCTCGGTCTTGATGGCGATGCCCACGGCAGGAGCGCTGCGAGCGGCGAGAGTGTCGGCGTCCATCAGTGGGATCCTGTTTGAACCCCAGAGGTAGGGCGAGGCAACCCGC
>JBKJMF010000257.1:0-4505 GCA_046596525.1 Devosia sp.
CAGCCCGCGCTTCTCCTTGGGCGGCACATGCGCGTTGAGCGACAGCCAGCCATCGAGATGGATCACCCGCACCTGCACGTCGCCCTCGAACAGCTTGCCCAGCCGCTCGGCATATTCGGGGTGCAACTCCAGTGCCGACAGCCGGTCCTGCGGCCGGAACAGTTTCCTGACCAGCAGCGGCGAGCCCGGATAGGTCGCGAGCTTGTCGCCGGGGTTCAGTTCCGCGATCACCTTGAGATACGGTTCGACCAGCACCCGTGCCTTCTGCGGCAGCCCGCCCTTCAGCACCTTGCCTATGCCGTCCGCCCATTCCGGCGAACGCTTGGCGATCGAGCCGGTGAGGTCGTACTGCCCGATCCCCGCATGCGTATCGATCACCCGAAACGCCGCGTCCTTCTTCTTCAGGTACTCCACCAGCCGCGTGACGATGATGTGCTTCATCACATCCGCGAAGTTGCCGGCATGGAAGGCGTGGGAATAGTTCAATGTCGGGCCTGTGCGGTGAGGATCGTTGCCGCGAATGCGGTGAAGATTGCGGCAAAACTCCAGTTGAGCGCCCGCTCCACCCACTTGCTGCGCCTAAAGGCAGCAGCGAGCTTTTCGGCGGCAAAGACAATCAGGAAGCCGAGGGGGATCGAGAGCACCACGAACTGCGCGCCGAGAAACAACAGCTTCCCGGCCGCTGCCGGATCGTGCGCCTCGACGAACTGCGGCAGGAAGGTCACGAAGAAAAGCACCACCTTGGGGTTGAGCAGGTTGATGCCGAGGCCCGCTGCAAAGCTCTGCCACAGCGTCGGCGTCTTCTTGGCCGCCTCGGTGAGCCGCAGCCCGCCGCCATGCGCGATGGCCTGCCAAGCCAGCCAGATCAAGTAGACAGCGCCTGCGATTTTGAGCGCCATGAACAGCGGCGGCGCGGCGAGTATCAGCACCGAAATGCCGAACGCAACGAGCGTCGTGTGCACCATGATCCCGGTCATCGCCCCGAACATTGCGGCTAACCCATGCGCCCGGCCATAGTTGATGGCGCGGCTCATCTGCAGCGCCATGTCTGGCCCGGGCGTGATCATCAGCACGAAGGTCGCGATGGCGAAGCCGAGCATAACCGGCAGGTCGGGAACAAAGCTCATCGTCATCTTCCGGGTTGGCTCAGGGTAGCGGCAGTTCGTAGCTGCGCTTGATGGTTTCCATCGGCACGTCGGTCTTGACGCTCTGCACGCTCGGGATGCGCGCCAGATGGTCGGACTGGAAGCGCCAGTAGGCATGCAAGTCCGCCGTCACCACTCGCATGATGGCGTCGCATTCGCCAGTGGTGAGATAGCATTCGACCACTTCAGGGAACTGCCGCACCGTTTCGGCGAACTTCTCGGTGACGGTCGAGTCCTGCGTCTTGAACCAGACCCGCACGAACACCGTCAGCCCCAGTCCCACTTTCGGTCCATTGAGAACCGCGACATACTTGTCGATGACGCCTGACTCCTCGAGCAGCTTCACCCGGCGCAGGCACGGCGAGGGCGACAGCCCCACCTCATTGGCCAGCTCGACATTGGAGATCCGGCCATCGCGCTGCAGGGCACGGAGGATACGGCGGTCGATGGCATCAAGTGTTTCTGGCATCATGCGCTTATCCTACATAAGTCCTTGGCATTATCTGCCACAAACGGTAGCACTCGTGACGTTTTCGCAAGCAAGTTGCGTTCCGTCCGGTGTAGCGTCGCGGCCGAACCATGCCGAGAGATAAAATGAGCAAAGACATCAAGAAAATCGTCCTCTCCTACTCGGGTGGGCTCGATACCTCCATCATGCTCAAGTGGCTGCAGGAGCATTACGAGGCGGAGATCATCACCTTCACCGCCGATCTGGGTCAGGGCGAGGAGCTTGAGCCGGCCCGCAAGAAGGCCGAGATGTTCGGCATCAAGGACATCCGCATCGTCGATGTGCGCGAGGAATTCGTCCGCGACTTCGTCTTCCCGATGTTCCGCGCCAATGCTCTCTATGAAGGTCAATACCTGCTCGGCACCTCGATTGCCCGCCCCGTTATCGCAAGGCACCTCGTCGAGATCGCCGAGGAAACCGGCGCCGACGCCATCGCCCACGGCGCCACCGGCAAGGGCAACGACCAGGTCCGCTTCGAGCTGACCGCCAATGCCCTGAGCCCCGGCCTCAAGGTCATTGCACCATGGCGCGAGTGGGACCTGCGCTCGCGCACGGCGCTCCTCAACTACGCCGAAAAGCACCAGATCCCGATCGCCAAGGATAAGCGCGGCGAAGCGCCGTTCTCGGTCGACGCCAACCTGCTCCACACCTCGTCCGAGGGCATGGTGCTCGAGGACCCCGCCGTGCCGGCCCCCGACTACGTCGCCCAGCGCACCGTCGATCCCGAGAAGGCGCCGAACGAAGCCGAGATCATCACCATCGGCTACGAAAAGGGCGATCCCGTCTCGGTCAACGGCGTGAAGCTCTCGCCCGCCGAGCTGCTCACCAAGCTCAACGAGCTCGGCGGCAAGCATGGCGTCGGCCGGCTCGATCTGGTCGAGAACCGCTTCGTCGGCATGAAGTCCCGCGGCCTCTACGAGACTCCGGGCGGCACCATCATGCTGGTCGCGCATCGCGGCATCGAGTCGATCACCCTCGATCGCGGTGAGGCCCATCTCAAGGATGAGCTGATGCCGAAATATGCCGAGCTGATCTACAACGGCTTCTGGTATTCGCCTGAGCGCGAGATGCTGCAGGCGCTGATCGACAAGAGCCAGCAGTATGTCGCCGGCGAAGTTACGGTGAAGCTCTACAAGGGTTCGGCCAGCGTCATCGCCCGCACCTCGCCCTACTCGCTCTACAACATGGATCTCGTCACCTTCGAGGAAGGCGCCGTCGCCTATGATCACCATGACGCCGAAGGCTTCATCCGGCTCAACGGCCTGCGGCTGAAGACCTACGCCGCACGCAACTTGATGCTCGGCAAGAAATAGGCGTGATTGCCGCTCGTGAAAGGCAGCTCTACCTATAGCACTGCGTATTATTGCGTGTCCGACCGGTAGGCATTTCTTGCCGGTCGGCGCGTTGGTGTCCGGTTGATTTGCGCGCACTAACGCATAGGACCGCCGATATTTAGCACTCGTTAACCATGAAATACTGACACTCCGGGCAGTTTCATCGCGTACCCCGGAGTAGAGTCATGCGTGTATTTGCCTTGACCACCATCTGCCTGTTGGCCGGTACCCTGCCCGTCCTGGCCGTAAACATCGATTTCACGGGCACCGTCCTCGCCGGTTGTACCCTGAGCGCCAGCAGCGGCGGGACCCTGGGTCTCAACTACACCACCGGCACGACCCTCGGTTCGGAAGAGGCGGGCGGCTCCGCCGGTAGCGTGACGATCCTCTCTATCGGCGCCACCACCCTCACAGTCGGAGCGCCGACGCGGACGGCCCAGCCGGGCGGGTACGTGTCGACGGGCGAGGCCGTCGAGGTGCGCTATCAGGGTGCATCCGGCCTCTCCTCAGTCACCCAGGCCTATACGGCAAGCCAGACCACGCGGTCCCTCGCCACCATCGCCGCCTCGGTGCTGACAATCCACAACCGCATCACCAATCCCAACGGCTTCCCGGACGGTGCCTACACCACCCGTACGGTCGTGACGTGCGCACCTTGAGCCACATCGGCGCTGGCGCCCTTGCCCTCGTGGCACTCTTGGCGCCGCTGCCGGCACTCGCTTGCACCCTTAACGTGACATCATCCGGCACGCTGAGGAACTCGCTCGACAACACCGTTCTCGGCTCGCAGGTCAACGGCAACACGCCGGCGACGATGGCGATACTGCTGGCCCTGTTCGAGGGACCAACGATAACGGTCAACCCACCGACCGTTATCCAGTCGCCGGGTGGCTACAACGCCGGCCTCGAAACCCGCGAGGTCGCCTACAGCGCCGCCAGTCTCGGGCTCTTCCCTGGCGCCAGCCAGTCCTACACCACCTCCAGCACCAGCTTTTCCACGGGCGTCCTTGGACTCGTCACCCTGACCATGACGCTCCACAACCGCGTCAACAACACCAACGGCTTCGCACCCGGCACCTACACCACGAGGACCGTCGTCACATGCCATCCCTGAAGGCCGTCATCGCCCCGCTTTGCATCGCCCTTGGGCTGGCGATCGCCGCTCCGGCGCTCGCTCAGTCGTTGTCGCCGCTCGAAAAGTCGGGCCTCACCCCCTCCGACAAGAAGGCCTTCCGCCTGCAGGTCGGCAATCCCTACGACCGCAAGATGACGTTCGTCCTCGTACCCCTGCTGCCCGACTACCAGACGCCGATCGACGGCGTGGTCGTCAAGCCGGCCAAGTTGACCATGGCACCCGGCTTTTCTCGCCCGGTCATTGTGACCTTCGAAATAGACCCAACAAAAAAGGAGCGGACAATTGCGCTCTGTGTCATGCCTGCCGCGCTTGATGGCCCGATCCTGCCGCGTGTTTGCGGTCTCTATACTGGCCGCATGGCCGGCCGCGGCGGCTGATGGTCT
>JBKJMF010000279.1:0-9403 GCA_046596525.1 Devosia sp.
GCCATCCCGGCCACCGCCACCCCGCGGTCGCTGCCCTCCAGTAGCCCGGGCACGCCGAACTTCGCCACCTCTGCCGCCCCGATCTCGGGTGGAATGGTCGGCGCGCGCGTCCCCACGTCGACCACCAGCGGATCGGCGCCGAGCGCGCGGATTCTCTCGGCAAGGAAGGCCAGTTCCTCACCCTTGGTGTCGGCCGTCCCGACCACATAGATGCGCTTCATCGCGCCCCTCCCGGCGCCGTCCAGCGCCTGCTTTGGCGAAGTCATGGCAGAGCCCCGGCGCCATTGCAAAGCATTTTGAGATGTGCGTATCATTTCGGTATGGATGTCTCACAACCCGAACAGCAGCAGGTTTCCGAGCCCAGGGGCGCCAGGGCGCGCACCCGAAAGCTCATGCTCGAAACCGCCATCGCGCTGATGCAGCAGGGCCAGACACCCTCGGTGAGCGATGTCGCCGAAGCCGCCGAAGTGTCGCGCGCCACCGCCTATCGCTACTTCCCGAGCCAGGCGGCGCTGGTACACGCCGTGGTCAACGAGGGCCTCGGCCCGATCCTCAGCTGGCAGAGCGACAGCGACGATGCCGAGACCCGTATTCTCGACCTGCTGTCGCTCACCATGCCGCGCATCGCCGAGTTCGAGGCGACCTTCAAGGCGGCGCTGAAGCTGTCGCTCGAGCAATGGGCGCAGCGCCGCGCCGGCACCCTCGGTGCCGAGCCGCCGTTCAAGCGCGGCCATCGCGTCGAGCTGCTGCAAATGGCGATAGCGCCACTCAAGAATAAATTGCCCGAGGCCAAGTTCCAGCGCCTCGCCAAGGCGCTGTCGCTGGTCTACGGTCTGGAAGTCCTTATTGTTCTCAAAGACTTGTGGGGGCTGGAATTCGAGGAGACTACGGAAGTGGCGACCTGGGCGGCCACCGCGCTAGTCCGCGCCGCCGTAGCGGAGTCCGCTGCGTGATCCGAAGTGGGAAACTATTTTCCTGCAACCGGTCGCAACTTGCATAAATGCTAGCATGTTAGCTTGACGAGTGCCGGCAAAACGTTGAATTTGTAGTTCTGACGCACGTTGATCAAGAGGAGGATCAGTGCGACGGGCGCTTGGAGGAGCGCCGCAGCCGGACCGCGTGTCTGCCTTGGGAGAGGCTGGCGCCGCTGGGCCGGTGCAGAGGGAGGGGGATCCCGAACGTCGCGAGAGAACGGCCGGCCGCCGGAGCGAGGGAGCTCCTTGGCTGGTTCGCTGCTGTGAAGGCCCCCGGCAACGGAGGAGGGGCTTCGGCTGGCGCCGCGTCGCCGGCCGTCGGAAGCGCTACAGGGAGGACCATAATGCGCACTGCAACCAAGGGCATGCTGGCCGGTTTGGGCCTGATGCTTGCGTCGAGCACGTCTGTGCTGGCGCAGGAACTGACGATCTTCTGGGCCGAATGGGATCCGGCCAACTATCTGCAGGAACTGGTCAACGAGTACGAGGCCGAGACCGGCGTCAAGGTCACCGTGGAAACCACCCCGTGGGGCGATTTCCAGACCAAGGCATTCACCGAATTCAACGCCCAGGGTTCCGCCTACGACATGATCGTCGGCGACAGCCAGTGGCTCGGTGCCGCGTCCGAAGCCGGACACTACGTGGATCTCACGCAGTTCGTGACGGACAACAAGGTCCTGGACCTGATGGCTCCGGCCACCATGAAGTTCTATGCTGAGTACCCCGGCAATTCCGGCAAGTACTGGTCGATCCCGGCTGAAGGCGACGCCGTGGGCTGGGCCTACCGCAAGGACTGGTTCGAAGACCCGACCGAAATGGCCAACTTCAAGGCCAAGTACGGCTACGACCTGGGCGTACCCAAGGACTGGAAGCAGCTCACCGATATCGCCGAGTTCTTCCATCGTCCGGACCAGAACCGCTACGGCGTGGCCATCTACACCGACAACTCCTATGACGCCATGGCCATGGGCTTTGAGAACGCGCTGTTCTCCTATGGTGGCGAGCTGGGCGATCCGGTGACCTACAAGGTCGAAGGCATCATCAACGGTCCCAAGGCCGTTGCCGCGCTCGATGCCTACAAGAAGCTCTACAGCTTCACGCCCCCGGGCTGGGCCAAGACCTTCTTCGTCGAAAACAACCAGGCCATCACCGAGAATCTTGCGGCGATGTCCATGAACTACTTCGCTTTCTTCCCGGCGCTGATCAACGAAGCCTCGAACCCCAACGCCGCCGGCACCGGCTTCTTCGCCAACCCGCCGGGCCCCGATGGCGATCAGTTCGCTGCACTGGGTGGTCAGGGTATCTCGATCGTCTCGTACAGCAAGAACCAGGAAGAGTCGTTCAAGTTCCTGCAGTGGTTCATCAAGGACTCGACACAGAAGCGTTGGGCCGAGCTCGGTGGCTACACCTGCTCTGCGGCGGTTCTGGAATCGGCCGAGTTCCGCAACGCCACGCCGTATAACGAAGCCTTCTACCAGACCATGTTCAAGGTGAAGGATTTCTGGGCGGTGCCCGAATATGCCGAACTGCTGACCCAGCTGAACCAGCGCGTCTATCCGGCAATCGTCGGTGGCGAAGGGACCTCGCAGGAGACCCTCGACGCGCTGGCCGCCGACTGGAAGGCGACCTTCGCCAAGTACGGCCGCGGCATGTAATCGCGACTTCCCCGGGGAGCTTCGGCTCCCCGGGATCTTGGCTTTCGATATCGCCACGATCACCGGGTCATTCTCGCGCAAGCGGGAACCTCCGTTTAGGGGCCATCAGCGCCCACCAGAACAGAGCTCCCCGCTTTCGCGGGAATGACCCCGTGCTTGCGGGCCAGACCAGTCGGTGGGGAATATCGCCTTGAACAATATGATCACCACGCTCGATCCGCAGTCGCGGGCCGCCTACCGCGGCTGGAGCGACATCACGATACGCAACCTGTTCGTGATCCCGACGATCCTGTTCCTGATCGTCTTCAACATTTTTCCGCTGCTCTACTCGCTCGGTTACTCGTTCACCGATTTCCGTGCGTCGACGAAAGACCCGGTCAACTTCATCGGCCTCAAGAACTACATGGATCTGCTCAGCGATCCCAATATCTGGTCCAATTTCACCATCACGGCACAGTACGTGATCGTTTCGGTGTCAGGCCAGGTGATCGTCGGGTTTGGCCTGGCGTTGCTGCTGAACCGGAGCTTTCCGCTAAAGGGTCTCGTCACCACGCTGCTGCTGCTGCCGATGATGCTCTCGATGGCGGTGGTCGGCCTGTTCTGGAAGCTGCTCTACGACCCCAACTTCGGCATTATCAACTATTCGCTGGGTCTGGGTAAGCTCGAGTGGCTCGGCGACCCCAACATCGCGCTCTATGCGGTAGCCCTCACCGATATCTGGATGTGGTCGCCCTTCGTCATGCTGCTGTCGCTCGCCGGGCTCTCGGCCGTGCCCAAGCACCTCTACGAGGCGGCAAGCATCGATCGCGCCAGCCGGATTTACACGTTCTTCCGCATCACCCTGCCGCTGGTCGCACCGATCCTGCTGATCGCCATCATCTTCCGCACCATGGAGGCCTTCAAGACCTTCGACCTCGCCTACGTGATGAGCGGCCAGCCCACCACAGAGGTGGTGTCGATCCGGCTCTACAAGATGGCGTTCCAGGAGTGGCAGACCGGCAAGAGCTGTGCCCTCGCCTACATCGTGCTGATCATGGTGCTCTGCATCACCAACGTCTACGTCAAGTACCTCAACAAGGCGAAGGAACGCTAGAGATGGCCGTCGTTTCATCACGCGGTCAGCGCGTCGGCAACTTGCTCGCCATTGCGGCGGTGATCGTCATCACCTTCATCATGCTGGCACCGATCTACTGGATCATGTCCACCGCCCTCAAGCCGCGCAATCTTGCCACCACCAACCCGCCCACCATCGTGTTCCAGCCCGAGGTGTCGCCCTTCGTGAAACTCTTCACCAAGCGCGTTCAGCTCAAGCCCAAGGAAGTCGTCGATTACGAAAATGCGCCGTGGTTCGAGCGGCTGGTCTTCGATGGTGGCGAACGCATCACCCGCTCGGGCAAGGGCGAGATTCAGCTCTCGGGCTACCCAGATCGCTTCATCAACTCGCTGATCGTCGCCGTCACCTCGACGCTGCTCGCGGTCTCGATGGGCACCATCACCGCTTACGGCTTCTCGCGGTTCAAGGTGAAGGGCGAGGCGGACCTTCTCTTCTTCGTGCTGTCCACCCGAATGCTGCCCCCCATCGTCGTCGCCATTCCGATGTTCCTGATGTACCGCGCGGTGGGGCTCAACGATTCACATCTGGGCCTGATCATTCTCTACACCGCCTTCAACGTCTCGTTCGCGGTGTGGCTGATGAAGGGGTTCATCGACGAGATTCCGAAGGAGTACGAGGAGGCCGCACTGGTCGACGGCTACACCCGTATCCAGGCCTTCTTCAAAATCGTTCTGCCCGAGGCGGCAACCGGCATCGCCGCTACTGCCGTGTTCTGCTTCATCACGGCGTGGAATGAGTATGCTTTCGCGCTGATCATGACCAACCGGCGCGCCCAGACCGCGCCGCCGTTCATCCCGTCGCAGATCGGCTCGGGCCTGCCCGACTGGACGGTGATCGCCGCCGGCACGTTCCTGTTCCTGCTGCCGGTCGCCATCTTCACCTTCCTCCTGCGCAACCACCTGCTGCGCGGCATGAGCTTCGGAGCGATCCGCAAATGAACCTGCGCGTCTTCAACCAGAGGTTCCTCGAGCCCGGCTCGATGACCCTGATGATCCTCGGCATCATCTTTCTCTGCCAGCCGTGGATCGAGGTGCTGCACCAGTACTCGGTCACCGTCATGCTGATCGGGCTCGTCGGCTTCAACGTCGCCGTGCACATCCCGGCGCCGGAGAAAAAGACCATCGACGAAGACGACACCGGCCCGGTCTCGGCCACCATGCACGGGGGGTCGCATGGCTGAGATCGAACTGCGCCACATCGAAAAGCATTTCGGCCCGGTCCACGTCATCAAGGACGTGAACCTCACCGTGAAGGACAAAGAGTTCGTGGTTTTCCTCGGCCCCTCCGGCTGCGGCAAGACCACAACGCTGCGCGCCATCGCCGGCCTCGAAGAGATCGACTCGGGCGATATCCTGCTCGACGGCAAGCCGATCCAGGGCCTCCGCGCGGCCGATCGCGACATCGCCTTCGTCTTCCAGAACTACGCGCTCTACCCGCACTTCACCGTCTACGAGAACCTCGCGTTCCCGCTGCGCGCCGTCGGCACCGCCAAGGACCTGGTGGATTCGACGGTGCGCTCGGTCGGCAAGTCGCTCGGCATCCTGCATCTGCTCAACGCCCGCCCGTCGGCGCTGTCCGGCGGCGACATGCAGCGCGTCGCCATCGGCCGTGCGCTGGTCCGTCGCCCCAAGGCCCTGTTGCTCGATGAGCCCATCGGTTCGCTCGATGCCAAGCTCCGCGAAACCATGCGCGTCGAACTGAAGCGCCTGCATTTCGAGAACGGCTCCACCTCGATCTACGTCACCCACGACCAGGTCGAGGCCATGTCGCTGGCCGATCGCATCGTCGTCATGCACGACGGCATGCTGCAGCAGGTCGGCACCCCCACCGAGGTCTACCTCCATCCGGCCAATCTGTTCGTCGCCCAGTTCATCGGCTCGCCGGTGATGAACATCGCCGCCACCCGCGTCAGCGAGGCCGACGGCAGTGCCCGCATTGCGCTCGACGACGCCAGCTTCGACCTGCCGCGCGAACTGCTCGGCATGCTTGAGCAGAAGCAGGCCGCCGGCGACCTGTCGCTCGGCGTCCGCCCCGAAGGCGTCATCGTCAGCCATGACGACAAGCCGGGCTACCGCCCCGCCGAGGCCCACATCATCCAGCCCTTCGGCGGCTTCGACATCGTCGATCTCAAGTTCGGCGAAAAGACCCTCAGGGCCCGCACCACCTCCGGCTACGTCGACAAGCCCGGCGATCGCGTCTTCGCCCGCATCGATCCATCGCAGGCGCACTTCTTCGACACCAAATCGGGCGCCTCGCTCGATATCCGGCTAGGCAACTGACATGGCCCGTATCCGCCTCGAGAACATCACCAAGAAATTCGGCACCCACACCGCCGTCGACAAGCTCGATCTCGACGTCGGCGACGGCGAGTTCTTCGTGCTGCTCGGCCCCACCGGCGCCGGCAAGACCACGACGCTGCGGATGATCGCCGGGCTCGAAAAGCCCACCGAAGGCGCGATCCACATCAACCAGGTGAACGTCAACGACTGGGGCCCGGCCGAACGCGACGTGGCGTTGGTGCTGCAGCAATACTCGCTCTATCCGCGCCTGACCGTGCGCGACAACCTCGCCTTCCCGCTGCGCTCCCGCATCCGCAAGCTGAGCGAAGCCGACATCGAAAAGCGCATCGATTACGCCTCGAAAACCCTCCGCATCACCCACCTGCTCGAGCGCAAGACCGACCGGCTGTCGGGCGGCGAAATGCAGCGCGTTTCCATCGGCCGCGCCATCGTGCGCGAGCCGCAGGTCTTCCTGATGGACGAACCGCTCTCCGCCCTCGACGCCAAGCTCCGCGAGTCCCTGCGCTCCGAGCTCAAGGACCTGCAGATGCGGCTCGGCGCCACCTTCATCTTCGTCACCCATGATCAGGTCGAGGCCATGACCATGGGCGATCGCATAGCGGTGCTGAACAAGGGTCGCATCGTCCAGGTCGGCACCCCGCGCGATGTCTACACCAACCCGCGCGATACGTTTGTGGCGAGCTTCGTCGGCTCGCCCGCCATCAACCTGTTGCCCGGCAGCCTCGCCGGCAATCGCGCCAGCGTGGCGCAAAGCTTCGAAATGCCGATCAACGGCAGCACCGGCGTCGAAGGCCCGGTGACCTTCGGCATCCGCCCCGAGGACGTGGAAGTCGCCTCCGGTGCGCCGAACGAAGCCCGCATCCACGACGTCGAAAACCACGGCATCGAGAAGATCGTCACCCTGCGCGTCGGCGACAACCTGATGCGCGCCGCCGTCCCGGCCCGCGTCGACGTCAAGGTCGAGGAATCCGTCCGCTTCAGCTGGAACCCCGACAAGGTGATGCTGTTCGACGCTACGACCGGCATTAATCTCCGCCACAAGGCGGCCTAGTTTGTTTTGAGACTTTAGACCCCGGGGGAGGGGACCATGGCATCCAACAACTACCCGAAGCTCCACAACGCTGCCTGGCCCGGCATCGTCGGCAAGGGCGCAGCAGACAGCGAGCCGATCATCGCGCTCGATACCCTCCTCAAGCTCACCGCCAACGCCGAAGTCGACGGCCAGAAGTTCGACGGCATCGACTTGTTCGTCACCGCCCCGCATTTCGACATCGACTCCGATGCCGCCGGCGTCAGGAAGATGACCGACCACATCGCCAGCTACGGCCTCAAAGTCGGCAGCTTCGTCGCCCCGATCTGGGGCGGGGCGGGCGGCGGCTCGGCCATGGGCGATGCCGATGACGTCAAGCGCTTCCTCAGCCAGGTCAAAAAGGCCTGCGCCATCGGCCAGCAGATGCGCGAGATCGGCATCCGCCCCACCGGCGGCGTCCGCGTCGATAGCTCCGTCGGCGTCGAAGCCTGGGATGCCGACCCGGTCGGCAACACCAGGAAGATCGCCGACACCTTCCGCGAGGCCGGCCGCATCGCCCAGTCGTACGGCGAGTACATCGTCATCGAAGGCGAAATCTGCTGGGGCGGCATGCATTCCTGGCGCGAGAACGTCAAGCTGCTCGAACTGGTCGGCATGCCGGGCGTCGTCGGCTACCAGGCCGACATGGCCCACTCGATGCTGTTCGTCCTCGGTGCCAATGCCGAAAAGGACCGCATCCTGCCCAGGGATTTCGACTGGTCCGACAAGGCCACGCTCGATGCCGCCTATCACAAGGTCGCCGACGCGCTCCGCCCCTGGACGCTGGATTTCCACGTCGCCCAGAACGACGGCACCACCTTCGGCTCCGGCGACCACGAAAAGACCGGCCGCCATTGCCAGATCGACGACCCCAACGGCCGCCTCGATGTCACCAAGCACGCGGGCTACTGGCTGCGCGACGACAAGGTCGAGTTGACCAAAAAGATGCGCCACATCTGCTGGGACGGCTGCATGTTCCCCAACGCCGTGATGGAGCAGCAGGAGACCTGGAACAAGGTCCTCGGCGCCATGCTCAAAGTCCGCGCCGCCCACGGCTGGCGGGAATAGGCAGTCGGCAATCGGGAATCGGCAGTCGAAGGGTCCGGTCCTTCTACTGCCGATTGCCTACTGCCGACCGCCGACACCGAACTGCCCGCAATCAAGGACCCCGAGAATGACCAAACAACTCAACATCGGCATGGTCGGCTACGGCTTCATGGCCCGCTGCCACTCGCACGCCTGGGCCTCCGTCTCGCACTTCTTCGATACCGGCTATCATCCAGTGCTCAAGGCCGTCGCCGCGCGCAACGAGAGCAAGGTGCGCCGCTTCGCCGAGCAGTGGGGCTACGAGAGTTTCGAGACCAACTGGCGCGCCCTGATCGCGCGCAAGGACATCGACGCCATCGATATCTGCGTGCCCAACGACCTCCACGCCGAGATCGCCATCGCCGCCGCCCAGGCCGGCAAGATGGTGCTCACCGAAAAGCCGCTCGCCCGCACCGCCGCCGAAGGCCAGCCGATGGTCGATGCGGTGGAAAAGGCCGGCGTCCCCAATCTCGTCTGGTACAACTACCGCCGCGTCCCCGCCGTCACGCTGATCAAGAACCTCGTCGCTGAGCAGAAGCTCGGGCGCATCTTCCACTATCGCGCCAAGTTCCTGCAGGATTGGACCATCTCGCCCGACGTGCCGCAGGGCGGCCCGGGCACCTGGCGCCTCGATGTCAACGCCGCCGGCTCCGGCGTCACCGGCGATCTTCTCGCCCACTGCCTCGATAGCGCCATCTGGATCAACGGCGGCATCTCCTCGCTCACCGCCATGACCGAGACCTTCGTCAAGGAGCGCACCCACGCCGACACCGGCAAGAAAGCGGCCGTTGGCATCAACGACGCCGCCGCGGTGCTGACCCGTTTCGCCAACGGCGCCCTCGGCACCTTCGAGTCCACCCGCTACGCCCGCGGTCACAAGGCCGCCTACACGCTCGAGATCAACGGCGAAAAGGGCTCACTGAGCTGGGACCTGCACGACATGAACCGGGTGCAGTACTTCGATCACTCCGTCGAAGGGCGCCTCCGTGGCTGGACCAACATCCTTGTCACCGACGGCGACCACCCCTATCTCGGCAAGTGGTGGGTCCCCGGCCTGGTTATCGGCTTCGAGCACAGCTTCACCCACACCGCCGCCGATTTCCTCGAAGGCCTCAAAACCGGCAAACCCGCCGCCCCCACCTTCCGCGACGCGCTCGAAACCAACAAACTCTGCGACGCCATCATCGCCTCAGGCAAATCCGGCA
>JBKJMF010000368.1:0-8359 GCA_046596525.1 Devosia sp.
GTCGGGGCGGAATTGGATTCCTGTCAGACTTCCTTTTGAGTCAGAAGTTGCCTGGGCGGCTGCTGTCGGAGCCGTTGTGGGAATTTCATTTCGGCGATCAGTCGGCCCGGTCCGCCAGATCCGACTTTTTCAACACTATCCGCCAACAGCGGTCACAGGTCGGGTCGGCGCTAGAGGAGACGCACCCGCAACGCCGGAAAACTCGAGCGTGAGAAGCAAGCCAGCATTTGTCTTTGCAGCACTTTCGTTTTGGCCTATGAAACACGAAACGAAAGTACCGGCGGGAGTGGGCGTGGTTTCGGAACGGCAGGAGCAGATCGTTGCGTTGGCACGGATGCAGGGGAAGGTGCTCGTTGAGGAGCTTGTCGGGCATTTTGGAGTCAGCGCTCAGACCATTCGCAAGGACCTGAACGACATCTGTTCGGCCGGGACCCTGAAGCGGACTCATGGCGGGGCGGTGTTTCCGTCGGGCGTCGAGAACATGCAGTACGAGGCGAGGCGCCAGATCGCTTCGGCCGAGAAGGATGCAATCGGACGGGCCGCGGCGGCCCTCATTCCCAACAACGCTTCGCTGTTCATCAACATCGGCACCACCACCGAGGCGGTCAGCCAGGCGCTGCTGGACCATACGGACCTGATGGTCATCACCAATAACATCAATGTTGCCAACAGGATGCGCGTACTACCCAAGTTCGAGGTAGCCATCACCGGGGGCATCGTGCGGGCTTCCGACGGGGGTGTCGTTGGCGAGGCGGCGGTCGATTTCATCGAGCAGTTCAAGGTGGACTACGCCGTGATCGGGGCCTCAGCCATCGACGAGGATGGCGCCTTGCTGGATTTCGACTACCGCGAGGTGAAGGTCGCGCAGGCCATCATCGCCAATGCCCGACACGTCATTCTCGTCTCGGACTCGACCAAGTTCGAGCGCACGGCGCCAGTGCGGATCGCCCACCTGAGCCAGGTGGACAGCTTCATCACTGACCGTTGCACGCTGCAATCCATTCGCCGGATCTGTGCTGAATCGGACGTCCAACTGATCGAAACGTCACTCCTAAGTCGCTGAAAGGTCATGGACTTCTGCCGGCAGTAAGGCGCGCTTGGCTTTCGATTGACATTCGTTTTTGTTTCGTATTACCTTTCGTCTGCTTTCAACAGCTGGGTCAACTGGCGGGGAAGCTCGGGAGGGTTTGCGAGTTGGTCGGCGACTTGGTCCATGACATCTTTGTCATTGGCGGCGGCATAAACGGGTGCGGAATCGCCCGGGATGCCGCGGGCCGCGGCTATTCGGTGTTCCTTGCCGAGATGAACGATCTCGCCAGTGGCACCTCTTCAGCGGCAACCAAGCTGATCCACGGCGGCCTGCGTTACCTCGAGCATTACGAGTTCAGGCTGGTCCGCGAGGCGCTGATGGAGCGCGAGGTGCTGTGGGCCGCGGCGCCGCACATCATCTGGCCCCTGCGCATCGTTCTGCCGCATCACAAGGGCCTGCGGCCGGCCTGGTTTCTGCGGCTCGGGCTGTTCGTCTATGACACGCTGGGCGGCCGCAAGCTCCTGCCGGCGACCCGGGATGTAAAGCTCCGTACCGACCCCGCCGGCAAGGCGCTGAGAGTGCAATTCGAGCGAGCCTTCGAGTTCTCCGACTGCTGGGTCAATGACTCACGGTTGGTCGCGCTGAATGCCCGCGACGCCGCCGACCGGGGGGCGACTATCCGCACACGGACAACGGTAACTTCGGCTCGCAATGACGGCGGCATCTGGCATGTGGGTCTGAGCGACAGCGCTACCGGCCAGCGCGAGACGGTCAGGGCGAAACTGCTGGTCAACGCCTCGGGCCCGTGGGTCGACCAGGTGCTCTCCGGCACCCTGGGGCAGAACCGGGTAGGCAATGTCCGGCTGGTGCAGGGCAGCCACATCGTGGTCAAGAAACTCTACGACCACGACCGCTGCTACATGTTCCAGAACGCTGATGGCCGCATCATCTTCGCCATCCCCTACGAGAACGAATTCACCCTGATCGGCACCACCGACCGCGACTATGACGGTGACCCCAGGGATGTCCGGATTACCCAGGGCGAGATCGATTATCTCTGCGCCATCGCCAGCGAGTATTTCGAGCGACCGCTCCGTAGCGAGGATGTGGTCTGGAGCTATTCGGGCGTGCGCCCGCTCTACGCCGACGGCGCCTCCAAGGCGCAGGAGACGACGCGCGACTACGTGCTGAAGACGTCGGGGCAGAAGGGCGACGCGCCGCTGATCAATGTCATCGGCGGCAAGCTCACGACCTATCGCAAGCTGGCGGAATCTACCCTCGAAAAGGTCGAGGCGCTGATTGGTGCCAAGGGCAGCAGCTGGACCGGCAAGGCCACGCTGCCGGGCGGCGATTTTCCGCCCAACGGCTATGCCGATGTCGTGGCGGGTTTGAAACGAGACTATCCGTTTCTCGACCTGGACCATGCCAGGAGGCTAGTGCGTCTCTATGGGACGCTGGCCCGCACCATCCTCGGCATCGCGCGCAGCTATGGCGATCTCGGCCAGCATTTCGGCGACGATCTCTACGAGGCCGAGATCGCTTATCTGATGGACCGCGAGTGGGCGATGAACAGCGACGACGTGCTGTGGCGCCGGACCAAGCGCGGCCTCCGTGGCAAGACCATCGACGTGGCCGCGCTTGACGCCTTCATGGCACAGGGTGCCCGCCGCCAGATGGCGACAGGCTGAGGGGACGCACGATGCTCGAGCTCAGAAATGTCTCAAAGCAGGCCGGTGCCGAGATCCACATCCGCGATGTGTCGCTGACGCTTCAGCACGGCACGCTCAACGTGCTGCTGGGGCCAACCCTGTCGGGCAAGACCAGCCTCATTCGGCTGATGGCCGGGCTCGACAAGCCAACCAGCGGTTCGATCTGGTTCGACGGTGCCAACGTCACCGGCGTCGCTCCGCAGAAGCGCAAAATCGCCATGGTGTTCCAGCAGTTCATCAATTACCCGGCGATGACGGTCTATGAGAACATCGCGTCGCCGCTGCGCGTCGCGGGCCAATCGCGGGACCAAATCGACGCCAAGGTGCGCGAGGCCGCCGAGCTGATGCGGCTCGGGCCGTATCTCGACCGTACACCACTCAGCCTCTCCGGTGGGCAGCAGCAACGCACAGCGCTGGCGCGGGCGATCGTCAAGAATGCCAGCATCGTGCTGCTCGACGAGCCGCTCGCCAATCTCGACTACAAGCTGCGCGAGGAACTGCGCGCCGAGCTGCCGCGGATATTCGCGCAGGCGGGGTCGATCTTCGTCTACGCGACCACCGAGCCGACCGAAGCGCTGCTGCTGGGCGGAAACACTGCGACGCTGTCGGAGGGTCGGGTGACCCAGTTCGGGCCGACCCTCGATGTGTTCCGGGCACCGGCGGACCTGCTCACGGCCCGCACCTTCTCGGACCCGCCACTGAATACCATCGTGCTGCAAAAGCACGCGGACCGCTTCCTCCTCGATGGTGGGGTTGCCCTTCCTGTACCGGCCGCCCTCCTCGGCAGTACCGATGGCCTGTACACGGTTGGATTCCAGCCCCACCATCTCTCCCTCGAGCGGCCGAGCGCCGAGGCGGTGTCGGTGCCGGCCCGCGTGGTGGTGACCGAGATCACCGGGTCGGAAAGCTTTGTGCACCTGCTGTTCGCCGA
Organism: Devosia sp.; assembly: GCA_046596525.1. Lineage (GTDB taxonomy): Bacteria > Pseudomonadota > Alphaproteobacteria > Rhizobiales > Devosiaceae > Devosia_A. The sequence continues at coordinate 3,671 of JBKJMF010000368.1, forward strand.
TGCCCGCTGGGTGATGCTGGCACCCGGCATCCACGATTTCGAGGCCGATACGATGGTCGATGTCTTCATCGATCCCCGGCACCTGATGGTGTTTGACCAGACCGGCCGCGCGGTCAGCGCCAATCTCAAAGAGGCGGCATGAATGGCGCGGATCGATCTGGAGCACATCAAGCACTCGTACCTCCCTCATCCGAAGAGCGACGCCGACTATGCGCTCAAGGAGGTTCATCACAGCTGGGACGATGGCGGCGCCTATGCGTTGCTCGGCCCTTCGGGCTGCGGCAAGACCACCCTGCTCAGCCTCATCTCCGGCCTGATCCACCCGAGCCACGGCAGAATCCTGTTCGATGGCGAGGATGTGACCGAACTGCCGACCGAGCACCGCAACATTGCGCAGGTTTTCCAGTTCCCGGTGATCTACGATACGATGACCGTGGCCGAAAACCTCGCCTTCCCGCTGCGCAACCGCAAGGTTCCCGAAGCCGAGGTCGACCGCCGGGTCAAAGAGATTCTCGAGATGATCGGGCTGGGAGACCGTGCCAACAGGCGGGCTCGAGGCCTCACCGCCGATCAGAAGCAGAAGATTTCGCTGGGGCGCGGGCTGGTCCGCTCGGACGTCAACGCGATCCTCTTCGACGAGCCGCTGACCGTCATCGACCCGCACATGAAATGGGTGCTGCGCAGCCAACTGAAGCAGCTGCATCGCCGCTTCGGCTTCACCATGGTTTACGTGACGCATGACCAGACCGAGGCGCTGACTTTCGCCGATACGGTGGTGGTCATGTACGAGGGCCAGATCGTCCAGATCGGCTCCCCGAGCGAACTGTTCGAACGGCCCAAGCACACCTTTGTCGGCTATTTCATCGGATCGCCGGGGATGAATGTCATGCCGGTGAGGCTGGACGGCACGGCAGCTGTGCTCGGGTCGACGCGCATCGAGTTGCCCGGTAGCGCCACCGTCGGGGCCGGATCAAAGACCGAACTCGGCATCCGTCCGGAGTACGTGAAACTCGGGCGAGAGGGCATGCCCGTCGCCATCCGCAAGATCGAAGACATCGGCCGGCACAAGATCGTGCGGGCAGCGCTCGAAGGCCATGAACTAGCGATGATCGTCCCTGAGCACGCCGAGATTCCGGGCGAGCCGCGCATCAGCTTCGATCCAAAGGGCATCAACCTTTACGCCGACTCGTGGCGCCTGGACCTGGAGGCCTGACCATGGAGAAAACCTGGAACAACAAGGCCTGGTTCATGGTGCTGCCGGTGCTGGTGCTCGTCGCCTTCTCGGCAATCATCCCGCTGATGACCGTGGTCAACTACTCCGTGCAGGACACGTTCGGGAACAACCAGTTCTTCTGGGTCGGGCTCGAGTGGTTCGACGATCTGCTGCACTCGAGCCGCTTCTGGGAGGCCCTGGCGCGCAACCTGGTGTTCTCGGCCATCATCCTTGCGATCCAGGTGCCGCTCGGCATCTTCATCGCCCTCAACATGCCCAAGAAGGGTTGGGCGGTGCCAGTATGCCTGGTGTTGATGGCATTGCCGCTGCTGATCCCGTGGAACGTCGTGGGCACGATCTGGCAGGTGTTCGGGCGCGTCGATATCGGGCTGCTCGGCCACACGCTCGATGCCATGGGCATCGACTACAACTACGTGCAGAATCCGATCGCGGCCTGGATCACCGTCATCATCATGGACGTGTGGCACTGGACCTCGCTGGTGGTGCTGCTCTGCTACGCCGGGCTGGTCTCGATCCCCGACGCCTACTACCAGGCGGCCAAGATCGACGGCGCCTCGCGCTGGAGCGTCTTCCGCTACATCCAGCTGCCCAAGATGCACCGCGTGCTGCTGATCGCCGTGCTGCTGCGCTTCATGGACAGCTTCATGATTTACACCGAGCCGTTCGTGGTGACCGGTGGCGGGCCGGGGAACGAGACCACGTTCCTCTCCATCGACCTGGTGAAGATGGCCATCGGGCAATTCGACGTCGGGCCGGCCGCGGCGATGTCGCTGGTCTATTTCCTGATCGTCTTACTGCTCAGCTGGGTGTTCTACACGGTGATGACCAATTACGGGCAGGAGCGGACGCGGTGAGCGACGGCGGCAAGACATTCAAGGTCGATCGGACCGACATCAGCGCCGCCGCGCCGGTGGCCGTAACGGAGCGCAGCGGGCTGCGCCGGGCGCGCCGCAAGGCACCATCGATCGGCTGGCTGGTGCCGACGCTCTACATCGTCTTCCTGCTGCTGCCGATCTACTGGCTCGTCAACATGAGCTTCAAGACCAACCAGGAGATCACCTCGGCCTTCACGCTGTTCCCGGCCAACTTCACGCTTCACAACTACACCGTGATCTTCACCGATCCGAGCTGGTACAACGGCTACATCAACTCCATCATCTACGTGGTGCTCAACACCGTGATTTCGGTGAGCGTGGCGCTGCCGGCGGCCTATGCGTTCTCGCGCTACCGGTTCCTCGGCGACAAGCACCTGTTCTTCTGGCTGCTCACCAACCGCATGGCGCCGCCGGCGGTGTTCGTGCTGCCGTTCTTCCAGCTCTATTCGGCCTTCGGGTTGATCGATACGCACATCGCTGTGGCCCTGGCGCATTGCCTGTTCAACGTGCCGCTGGCGGTGTGGATCCTCGAAGGGTTCATGTCGGGCGTGCCCAAGGAGATCGACGAGACGGCCTATATCGACGGCTATTCGTTCCCGCGCTTTTTCCTGCGCATCTTCATGCCGCTGATCGCCTCGGGCATCGGCGTCGCCTGCTTCTTCACCTTCATGTTCAGCTGGGTGGAACTGCTGATCGCCCGCACGCTGACGACTACTGCCGCGAAGCCGATCTCGGCGATCATGACGCGCACGGTTTCGGCCTCGGGCATGGATTGGGGCGTACTGGCGGCAGCCGGGGTGCTGACCATCATCCCGGGGGCGCTGGTGATCTATTTCGTCCGCAACTACATCGCCAAGGGCTTTGCCCTGGGGAGGGTGTGATGAACTTTTCCTGGATGGCGTGGACGGTTCCCACGGCGTTGTTTTTCGCGATCATCTTCGCGCTGCTGGCCGGCATGGCGGTGTGGGAGTACTTCTCGCCGGGCGGCAACCCCCGCTACGGCATTCTCAGGTTCGAGACGACGCGCGGCGACCGCCTGTTCATTTCGCTGCTCGGCAGCGCCTTCATCCATCTTGCCTGGCTCGGGCTCATTGGCCCGGACCTTTGGTGGGCTCTTGCCCTATCGCTGGTCTACGCCTTCTGCGTATTCCGGTTTGTTTAGGGGAGACTAGGCTGGGGACGACCGTGGCTAGACGGCCGCCCCCCTATCGCAAAAATATCCATGGGAGGATCACAATGCGACGGCATCTTTTAACATCGACGGCAGCAGTTGTCCTGTTGCTGGCCGCAAGCCCGGCATGGGCGCAGAGCATCGACGAGGGGAAGAAATTCCTCGACGCCGAGATCGGCGATTTGTCGACGCTCAGCCGCGCCGAGCAGGAAGCTGAGCTGCAATGGTTCCTGGACGCCGCCAAGCCGTTTGCCGGCATGGACATCAAGGTCGCCTCCGAAACCCTCACCACGCATGAATACGAGGCCAAGGTCCTGGCGCCGGCCTTCACCGCGCTCACCGGCATCAAGGTGTCGCACGACCTGATCGGCGAAGGCGACGTGGTTGAAAAGCTGCAGACGCAGATGCAGTCGGGCGAGAATATCTACGACGCCTACATCAACGACTCGGACCTGATCGGGACGCACTGGCGCTACCAGCAGGCCCGAAACCTCACCGACTGGATGGCCGGCGAAGGCGCTTCGGTCACCAATCCGAACCTCAAGATCGACGACTTCATCGGAACTTCGTTCACGACGGCCCCGGACGGTGATCTCTATCAGTTGCCCGATCAGCAGTTCGCGAACCTCTACTTCTTCCGCTACGACTGGTTCAGCGACGAGACAGCCAAGGCGGATTTCAAGGCCAAGTACGGCTACGACCTGGGCGTCCCGGTCAACTGGTCCGCTTACGAGGATATCGCCGAGTTCTTCACTGGCCGCGACATGGGCGAGGGCCCGGTCTATGGCCACATGGACTACGGCAAGAAGGATCCCTCGCTCGGCTGGCGCTTCACCGATGCGTGGCTCTCGATGGCCGGCAACGGCGACAAGGGCATCCCGAACGGTTTGCCCGTCGACGAATGGGGCATCAAGGTCGACGAGAACTCGCGTCCCGTGGGCTCGTGCGTGGCGCGCGGCGGCGATACCAACGGTCCGGCGGCAGTGTACTCGATCCAGAAGTATCTCGACTGGATGAAGGCCTATGCTCCGCCGGAAGCGCAGGGCATGACGTTCTCGGAATCGGGTCCGGTGCCATCGCAGGGCAAGATCGCCCAGCAGATGTTCACCTACACGGCCTTCACCGCCGACTTCGTCAAGGAGGGCCTGCCGGTCGTGAATGCGGACGGTACGCCGAAGTGGCGTTTCGCTCCCTCGCCGCATGGCGTCTACTGGAAGGACGGCATGAAGCTTGGCTATCAGGACGTGGGTTCCTGGACGCTGATGAAGTCCACGCCTGACGATCGTGCCAAGGCCGCATGGCTCTATGCACAGTTTGTGGTGTCCAAGACGGTCGACGTCAAGAAGAGCCATGTCGGCCTGACGCTGATCCGCGAAAGCACGATCCAGCATCAGAGCTTCACGGATCGC
>JBKJMF010000391.1:0-7215 GCA_046596525.1 Devosia sp.
GAACAGAAAAGCAGTGTAACGCGAGGAGGAATCGTGACTGAAATCCAACTGGGGCGCATGGAAGATGCGGTCAACACCCACTCCAACCCGTCGGAGCTCCGCATCACCGACATGCGGCTGGCCGTGGTCGCAGCGAATTACGACTATCCGATCCTGAGGATCGACACCAACCAGGGCGTCTACGGTCTCGGTGAAGTGCGTGACGCCGGTCACGCGATGAACGCGCTGCAGTTCAAGTCGATGCTGGTCGGGCAGAACCCCTGCCATGTCGACATGATCTTCCGCACCATCAAGCGCTTCGGCAACTGGGGCCGCGAGGGCGGCGGCGTCTCGGGCATCGAGATCGCGCTGATGGACCTGATCGGCAAGGTCTACGGCGTGCCGTGCTACCAGCTGCTCGGCGGCAAGCACCGCGACAAGGTCCGCCTCTACGGCGACACCCCGACCCCTGACAATCCGACGCCGGAGGACTTCGTCGCCGCCATCAAGGGCCGCCGTGACCTGGGCCTCACCTGGATCAAGTTCGATTTGCGTCCGAGCCTGTTCGAAACCGGCGACAGCCCGCTGATCGGCAACGAAGCCAGGTACGACTTCGCCTACGAGGACGGCCGGCCGTTCAAGGCCCCAATGCACGGTCGCGGCGTCAAGCTCACCGACGCCACCATCGAGCGCGCCGCTCACGTCGTCGGCGAAGTGCGCAAGGCCGTCGGCGCCGATGTGCAGATCTGCGTCGATCATTTCGGCGAGGGCTACCTCACTTCCGACGAGGTGATCCGCCTCGGCAAGGCGCTCGAGAGGTTCGATCTCGCCTGGATGGAAGACCCGGTGTCGCGCTTCGATATCCCGGGCCACAAGAAGATCGCCGATGCGCTGCTGACCCCGATCGCCGCCGGCGAGGATCTGTACCTGCGCGACGGCTTCCGCGAGGCGATCCGCACCCGCGCCTTCGACATCGTGCACCCGGACCTCTTGACCTCGGGCGGCCTGATGGAAACCAAGCGCATCTCAGACGATGCCGAAGAAGAGGGTATTCCGACGGCGCTGCATTGCGCCGGCTCGCCGATCGGCTTCATGGCCAACATTCACACCGCCGCCTCGATCTCAAGCTTCCTCGCCTGTGAGCACCACGGCCTCGACCTGCCGTTCTGGGAGAGCCTCGTCACCGGCCTCGAGCCCAACTACATGGCCGACGGGTATGTCACCGTGCCCGACGCGCCGGGTCTCGGTATCGACCTCAACCTCGAGGCGATCGAGGAGAACCTCCGTACTCCCGGCACCATGTTCCTCCCCACCGACGAGTGGAACACCCCCAAGCTCGGCTTCTGGCGCCCCGACAACCGCTGGCCGGAGTAGTCAGCCGAGTTCACGGACAGTTTTCCCCTGAGGCGATCTGTCCGCTGGACTCCAGGACGTCATGAGTCTATCAGGACCACGTTGTCGGGCTTCGCCGCCCGATGACTGAGGCCCAGCTGGAGTTCCACCTCCTTGTCTGGGCCTCTCTATTTCTGGCGCTAGCGCACCGCGACCGGCCCGGTCGAACCGCGCAGCCGGATTTCGGGCTCGATCAGCACTTCGGTCAGCGGCAACTCGCGATTGCCGGTCAGCGCCACAATTGCGCGGGTGGTGTTCTCGGCGATGCGCTCCACCGGCTGTCGCACCGAGGTGAGCGGCGGATCGGTGAAATCGAGCATGTAGCTGTCGTTGTAGCCGATCACCGAGATATCTGACGGCACCTTCAGCCCGTTGCGCTGGATGGCGCGGATCGCCCCAAGCGCCATGTCGTCGCTGGAGGCGACAATTGCGGTGACGCCCATCTGCAGCAGCGCTTCGGCCGAGTGCCGGCCGCCCTCGACATTGTAGTACTGCCGAACGACGAAATCGTCTGAATTTGGCAGGTCGCGCCGGTCCATCGCCTGGACGAAGCCCTCGACCCTCCGGTCGGCCGGGGTGTTGCCCACCGGACCGGCGCACATGCCGATACGCCGGTGCCCGAGGTCGTAGAGGTGCGCCACCGCTACTTCGGCGGCACGCCAGTCATCGGTCGAGAATACCGGCGAAGGCGTGTCAAAGAAGCCGCCATTGACGCAGAGGAACGGGATGCCCCGCGATTGCAGCAGCTGGCGGGCAACTGGATCGGAGTTGCGGACCGTATTGCTCGACGACAGGAACACGACCGCGGCGATGCCGGCATCAATCATCGCCTCGACATAGTCACGCTCGCGCTGCGTACCGGGACAGATCACCGCGCGCAGCCCATAAGGTGCGATCTCGTTTTCGATCGCCTCGCACAAATCGGCGAAAATCTGCTCGGCGACTCCCGGCACCAGCAGTAGCACAAGTTCGCCCTTCAGCTGGCGCTCGTAGCCGGCCTTGCGCAGCGCCGCCTCGACCGCCTCACGCGTTGCTTGCGAGACGCCATATTTGCGGTTGAGCACACGGCTGACCGTCGCCTCGCTCACACCGGCCAGTTCGGCGACCGTGGCAAGCCCGATATTGGCGGCAGGCGAGCGAGTGCGGTGGCGAGCCGACGCCTCGCTGCCGCTCCCACGGCTGCGCTTCCCGCCCGCTCCACCACTCTCGTCCGAGTTGTCCACTGGTCCTCGCTTACCCCCTCAGAACATGAAGCGTGGCAATGCCGGATACCGGCACTTCCAGCTCAACCAGCCCCTGCGTCGCAGCCACCTCGATCTGGCGCTGTGCCCCTCCGTCCGCCGCGTGTGCGACGCTGCGGAGCCGCACCGGCTTACCGGTCCATCGCACAACGATCCGGTCGTGGGAAGTCGCGTTGAGCAGCCTCAACTCGTCAATGCCGTCGAGGTCGATATCCACCACCAATGGCTGGTACACGCCGACGACCAGCCGATCCTCATGGCGCGCCTGAAGCACCGGATAGCCTTCCGAAGGCAGTCCCGCCTGCAACTGGCCGAAGAGCACCGTCTCGCGATCCTCCATCCAGCGCGACAGTACCGTGCGGACAGCGTCACGCTGCACCGGCGGCAGGCTGGACAGGTCCATCGAAACCTGCGGCACGCTGAAATAGGCGTTGAGCAACTGCCGCGCCGCAGGCTCGGCGCCCGCGCGGTGGTCCCACACGGTTGGGTCGGAGTGGATGACCTGCCCGGCCGCGATCATCCGCATGTTCACCGTGGCGCGGCGGTTCTGGTTGGCGTCGACGGGGCAGTCGCCGACGCGCAGCAGATTGGCGTAGGGCGCAGTTGCGGGGCCGACATAGCTCTGCCGGAACTCGATCAACACCTCGTCGAGGCCGGCCTCCTTCAGCCGTGCCTGCAGCAGCTGCAGCGTGGCGTGGATCGCCTGTCCCACGTCGGGAATGTCACCGCCCGTCGGCGTGCCCTGGTAGGCAACGACGCCATCGAGGAAATCGAGCTTCAGCCCGTCTACGCCATAGTCGCGTACCAGCCGAACGCAGGTCTCGACGAAATGGTCGCGCACCTCGCGATAGCGCGGATCGAGCGCCGAAGCGCGCCAGCCATCGCCGTTGTGGTAGGGGGCAAAGCGCTTCAGCCGCTCGTAGACCGCGCTGTTTTCGCCGAGCAGCAGCGGCGCCACCCAGAGGATCACCGATAGCCCAAGCTCATGCAGCCTCGCGACGTGCCCCCGCATGTCCGGGAACTTGGCCGGGTCCGCCACCCAGTCACCGCACCCAGCATACCAACGGCCGCTGCCGAGCTTCTGCCAGCCGTCGTCGATGATTACCGCACGGCAGCCGAGCTCTGCCGCCAGTGCCGCGTCGCGCTCGACCTTCTGTGCGTCGATGTCCTGCGAGTACGCATACCAGGTGCAATAGACCGGCACCGTCCCCGCGAACGGCACCGGCAGCGGGCTGCCGATATCGTCGCGCAGCCAGTCGCGCAGCAGGCCCACCGCGGCGGCATGGTCGAGGCCCGGGCGGGCCGTCGCGAGCCGGATGGTCCGCGGTCCCTTCGGGTCGTGTTCGTAGTAGATGACGAAGCTCTTGTGCTCCTCCGAGACTCCGAAGCGCAGCTGGCTCTCCTCGATCTGCTGGTCGAAGCAGAAGGCGAGAATGCTCTTGCCGTGCCGGTCGTAGACGCAGCCGAGCGGGCTCGAAGAAATGATGCTGGTCTTGTCGCGGCCGCTCCAGTCGGCGGGCAGGGCCCGCATCGAGCCGTTCGGATACCAGTAGCCCTCGACGTCGCCCAGCGGCACTTCGAGCGACACCCGGACGATCTCCCCATTGGTCTCGATCGTCGTGATCTCGATGTCACCGACGGTTTCCTTCGCGACGACCCGGCACCCCGTGCCGATCGAAATCTCGACGCCGGGAATGCCGGTGGCGGCAGGGGCCATGACGGATGCGTAGTCTTCCAGCAGCACGGTGCCAGTCTCCTGAGATTGCTATTGCTTGACGGCCCCGGCGAGGATGCCGGCGACGAAATGACGTTGAAGGAAAAGGAACAGCCCGAGCACCGGCAGCACGGACACCAGCGTGCCGGCCAGCAACTGGCCATAGTCGGTATCGCTGAGCCCCTGCAGCGAGGCGAGCGCGACGGGCACCGTGTAGGCATCCGAAGTGCGCAGCACGATCAGCGGGTAGACGAAATCGTTCCATTGCGCGAGGAACAGGAAGATGCCGAGCGCGGCCAGCGCTGGCCGCATCGTCGGCAGGACGATCTGGAAGAAGATGCGGAACTCGCCGGCCCCGTCGACACGGGCCGCCTGGATCAGCTCATCGGGCACCGACAGCATGGTTTGCCGCATCAGGAAGATGCCGAAGGGCAGCGCCAGGTTGGGCAGGATCAGCGCCTGGTAGGTGTTGAGCCAGTTGAGCTGCACCATGATCTGGAACAGCGGCACCAGCGTCACCTGCGAGGGCAGCGCCAGGATCACCAATACCATGCCGAACAGCACGCCTTGTCCGGCAAAGCGGAACTTGGCGAAGGCATAGCCGGCCGCCGTGCAGACGATGCCGCCGAACAGTGCATAGAGCAGCGCCACCAGTGTCGAGTTGAGCACCGCGTGCCCGAACCCGGCCTCGCCGAACAGCTTGCCGAGATTGGCCCATAGCTGGTCGCCCGGCATCAGGTTCGGCGGGTTGGTGAAGATGTCGCGCGAGCGATGCGTACTGGCAACGATCAGCCAGTAGAACGGCGCCAGCATCAGCAGCGAGCCGAAGGCCACCACAATAGTCACCGCGGTGCTGGCGAGCCTCGCTTGGGGGGAGCGGTCGGTCCTCACAGCTGCTTCTCCCGCAGGAACCGGAACTGGATGAGCGCGATCACGCCGATGAGGCCGGTGAGCACGTACCCGATGGCCGAGGCGTAGCCGAAATCGAAATACTTGAAGCCGTTCTGGTAGAGATACATGCCGATGGTCAGGGTCGCGTTGTTGGGCCCGCCATTGGTCAGCACATAGGGCTCATCGAAGAGCTGTAGTGTGCCGATGGTGGAGAGCACCACGGTGAGGGTGATGGCGGGGCGCAGCCCGGGCAGGGTGATGTGCCAGAAGCCCTGCAACGCCGTAGCTCCATCGATTTCCGCCGCTTCGTAGAGTTCGCCCGGCACCGATTGCAGCTGCGCCAGGTAGATCACCGCGCTGTTGCCGGTGTAGTGCCAGGTGAGCGCGATGATGATGGAAATCTTGGCCCAGAACGGATCGCCCAGCCACGGCACCCGGGGCAGCCCGATGCTCTCGAGCGCGAAGTTGATCACCCCGTAGTGGTTGTTGAGCAGCGTTGAGAACAGGATGCCATAGGCGACGAGGCCCATGACGATCGGCACGAAGTACGCGGTGCGCCAGATCGCCCGCCACTTGAGCAGCGCCGAGTTGAACGCCACCGCCAGCAGCAACGCCAGCCCCAGCATCAGCGGTACCTGGATGACGAGGATCAGCAGCGTGTTGCTGAGCGCTTTGTAGAAGATCGGATCGGTCAGCAGCCGGCCGTAATTGCCCAGCCCGACGAACACCTGCTGGCCCTTCTGGATTTTGGTCAGGCTCAGCCAGGCCGCATACAGGTACGGGTAAACCTTGAACGCCAGGAACAGCACGATCACCGGCAGCAGGAACAGGTAGGGCGTGGCGCGGGGTGCAGAGCCCCGCCAGCGCCGGCGTACGGCATGCTGTGTGTTCGGCGCGGTCATATCAGGCTCTCGGTGAGGACGGGGAGGCGGCGGCAGGGTGGGAGGATCTCGCCCTGCCGCCGTCACGCTCGTGCGAGCGTGTTGCTTTGATGATCGCTACTTGGCGATCGTCCGTCCGGTCTGCCCGGCGACCAGCGAAGCCGCTTCGTCCAGCACGGTCTTGGGATCAGCCCCGCTCAGCAGCACCTGGGTCTGCGCGTCGGTATAGGCCTTGAGCGCCCGCGCGTAGTCGGTGGTGTAGTTGACGGTCGGTGTGTCCTGGCCCAGTTCGTCGATGAAGAAGCTGTTCACCTCGGCGTCGAAATAGGCGCTCGTTTTGACGAAGCCGTCGCTGTCCAGCATCGGCTTGAAGCCGGGGAACATGCCGCCCCCCTCGTACACCGCCTGCTGCCCTTCGAGGGTGCCTAGTGCGTATTTCACGAATTCCCAGGCCAGCTGCTTGTTCTGGCTGGTCTCGGCCACCGACAGGTAGGTGCCGCCCGAGATCGCGGCGGTCAGCCCGCCGGCCTCGACCGACGGCGGCAGCCGTAGGCCCCACTTGCCGGCCATGTCCGGAGCCTCGTTCTCGAACACGCCGGCTGCCCATGAGGCCGCCGGGATCACAGCGACGTTGGTCTGCCCCTTGATCTGCATCATGAAATTGTCCCAGCCGCCGGGGATGTCGGCGACGACGCCGGCGTCATTGGCCTTCTTGATCAGTTCGAGCGAGCGGAGCCCGGCCGGGCCATTCATGGTGATCTCGCCGGCCGCGTTGAAGTAGAAGCTGCCCTGCAGGTTGGTGAGCAGCTGCCACAGCCCCGCCGAGTCGGCGACCGTGGCTGCCTTGTCCATGGAGATTAGGTCTGCGCCGGTCGCAGCCTTCAGCGCCGGGCCGACCGCGATCAGGTCGTCCCAGGTGGCGATCGAGTTGATGTCGATGCCGGCCTTCTCGAACAGGTCCTTGCGGTAGAAGAAGCCCGAGGTGTTGACCTCGTACGGGATGCCGTAGACCGAGCCATCCGGGCCCGAGCCGCTGGCCCACATGCCCGAGGGGAACTGCGCGGCGAGCTCGCCGGCGCCCATCGTGCTGAGATTGGCGAGCCCGCCCGGGAAGGTC
>JBKJMF010000539.1:0-6430 GCA_046596525.1 Devosia sp.
TCGCCTCGGGCCTGCTCTTCGCCTCTTTCCAGATCGGCGGCGGCATCGTGCTGGCGGCGGTGTCAGCCATCTTCACCGCCGCACCGGGCTTCAACTGGGAGCCCTACATCGCGGGCGGCGCCTTCGTCGCGCTGCTGGCCGTGGTCACGACACTGATCGCGGCGGCTGGTCCGCGGGCTAGCCGCAGCGTTCCGAACGCGGTGCCGCAGGCAGCGGAGTAAAGCACTTGCGCCCCACGCCCGAGAAGAGGGCGTGGGGTGTCCGCTACTGGCTCAGACGAGAACGCTCATTGCGTCGGCTTGATAGGGTCGGGCACCTTGTTCTTGATGGGCGGAACCTGCTTCAGGTAGGCGAACATCGCCTTGAGATCATCGTCGTTCAATTTCCCAAAGGGCGGCCACGGCATTGGCGGCAAGATCGCCCGCCCCTGTCCCTGCTTGCGGCCCGTCCGCATCATCTGGAGGAACTGCGCTTCGGTATAGTCACGCAGCACTCCCGTTTCCGGATCGGACGTCAGGTTGGCCGTGAAGCTGACGCCCCAAGGGCCGGAATGGGCGGTGTTTGTCATCGAGGAGGCCCCCATCCACGGATCGGATACGACGGCGGGCGCCGTGATCTTGATCTCCTGCGGATGACCGGACAGCCCCTTGCTCATATCCGGCTCAGGGCCGTTCGGCCCCATCATGAAGGGCGTGTGGCAGTCGTGGCATCCCATCGCGTTGACGAGATACTCGCCGCGTTTGACCAGGTCGGGGTTGGCCGCCTCCTGCGCGGCAACCGTGCCTATCATCGGCAATAGGAGTGCAAGTCCGAACACGTAATGCTTCATCGTAGTCCTCCCTGTTATTGGCCCTCATCGGCCTCGAGTTCTGTGATCCATTTTATGACGAGCGCCACCGCCTCGTCATCGACCAGCGCCGTCCCGAGCGGCGGCATCTGCAGCGCCGGATAGCGCGACGACAATCGCTGCAGCAGCGCACTGCGCTCAGGGTGCCCCGGATCGATCCTCAAGATTGCGTCGGCCGATTGTCCGGGCGCGCTCTTTTTCACCGGCTTGCCGACGAGGGTTTCGACGACGCTGCCCGGCGGCAGGAGCAGTTCCTCGCGCAGGAACATCCCAAGATTGGCGAGCGACGCCCGGCTGTTGTGGCACTGCCCGCAATTGCCGTGCAGATACCCCAGCACCAGGCGCTCCGCTTCCGACTTCGCCTCGATCACGGGCGCCCGCGAGGGCCAGCGCTCATAGCCTTTGATCAGCCCATTCGCGATGAGATAATCGAGCTTGATGCCCGACGCGCCGGTCGCGCCATGCAAGGCCGCGGTGTCCACGGCAGGCGAGAGTTGCAACGTGCTGAATCCGAGCACCTCGGCCGGCCCGCCTTGGTGGCAGACCTTGCAGTCAGCAGTGCCAGGAACGCCGTGGAACCGCCCATGACCAAGAGCAAAGGCATCGCGCCGGCCCCTGTCGGGCGCCAGCATCGCATCCCGCCCGTCACGCGCCCATTCGTATGCCGCATACAGCCATTTCCCATTGGCCTGCAGCTCCATGTAGCGCGTCTCGACGCGGCGCCCCCCGAAGGTGAATTCCTTCCAGAACCGCGTACCGATCGGGAACGTCCAGGCGTCTACGTCTGCCCCATCGATCGTGGCGCCCGGCGGCAGCCGGATCCATCGGCCCTTTGCCGCGCCGTCGGTCCAAAGCGGATATTGCGGTGAGAAGGACAGGTTGCGCGGATCGACCGCGAGTGCCCCTGCGTCGGCGTAGAGCCCGGTCTCCGACAGCAATCGTGGCGGAGTGTCGAGGGCATGCGAACTCCCCTGCACCTGGCCGAAAATGATGAAGGCGCCCACAACCAGCGCAGCGCCGGCAAGTACGCCCGCACGGGAAAAAGCAGATGAGCCGGTCTCGTGCCGTGCCATCGACTTGCCGCCCTCCTCCTTGGTGCAAGCGTCCCGGCCGGCTTCAAGCAAGACGGGGCCGCTCGCCACTAGGGCAGCAGTATCTTACCTCCAATTGCAGCGATGACGCTACGTGGATGATTGCCAATGTCAGGCGCCGACTGACACGCGCAGTCGGTCGGGCAGTCGAAGTGGCTCGCCGCTATCGCCAGAATGACGCAATACGCTCCGTTACGGAGCGTTGACCCTGCCGGCGTCCCGCTATTGCCGCGGGCCTCCCGGATGCCGGGATGGATCACCTCCACCTCGGCACCGGCGGCCGCTGCCAGAACCAAAGCGCGCCGCATTGTCCTCAGTTCGCTATCTCCATCTGCACAGGCCCATATATGCCATGCTACGACCGACAGGAGACTGATATTGGCCCCAAGCGGTCGAGGATTTCGCCAATGGGATGGGAAGCCCTCGGACAGTGGGGTGAAGACGTCGCTCGTATCGAACCGCTCTCTGGCGGCGTCGCCAACGACGTGTGGAGCGTGCGCATCAACGGGCAGCTCGCGGTCGCTCGCCTCGGCAAGAGGGGCGACGCCGATCTCGCATGGGAGACCGGGCTTCTCCAACACCTCGACCGTCACGGCCTGACCGTGCCAGTGCCGATCCCGACGACGGACGGCCGGCTGTTCGCCGACGGTCTCGTGGTGATGACCTACCTGGAGGGCGGACCGCCGGAGACGGAGGCCGACTGGCGTCGCGTGGCCGGGACGCTCCGCGAGCTGCACCGGTTGACGCAGGACTGGCCGCAGCGCCCCGGCTGGCGGTCGTCGACCGACCTCCTCCACGCCGAGACCGGGACCAGGATCGACCTCAACGCGATGCCGCCCGAAGCCGTTGCTCGATGCCGGGCAGCGTGGGCGCGGCTCAGCGGACGCCGGACATGTGTCGTCCACGGCGACCCCAACCCGCGCAACATCCGCATGACTGTGAAGCGGGTCGCGCTGATCGACTGGGACGAGTCGCATGTCGACGTGCCCGACCTAGATCTGGCGCTGCCCCACAACGCCGCCGGTCTCGAGGGCGCCGCGCATGACATCGCCGCGCAAGCGTCGGCCGCGTGGGAAGCCGCGGTCTGCTGGAAGGACGACTACTCCATCAAGCGGCTGGCCGAAGTTCGAGCGATCTAGATGAAGCCGCACCCGCTGTTCAAGAACCGGTCAATTCCGACGGCCCGTATCCTGGGGGATTTCACGCTCAAGGCTCTGTCAATCAGCGACCTCGAAAGAGACTTCAGCGCCGTCATGGAAAGCGCAGCTGATATCAAGGCCGCGAACCCGGGATCGAGTTGGCCAGAGGGTCTGACTAAGGAGAAGAACCTCATCGACCTCGCTTGGCATCAGCGAGAATTCGAGGCCCGTCGAAGCTTTGCGTGGGTGATCGAAGACACCGGCGGCGGGTACCTGGGATGCCTCTACGTCTATCCGTCGATCGCCGGAGAACAATCGGCCGATGTGGTTTGGTGGTGGCGCACCGGTGCCGTGGTTTCCAGGCAATCGTTCCGAAAGCATTTGCTGGAATGGATCTCCGGCAGCGATTGGCCACGCCTGATTTACAATTTGCAGGACGATTGAGTTTTCCGGCCGGCTCAGGTCGAGCCTTCAGCCTCCGCGGCTCAGGCGGGAACGTACGTCAACTTGATCGTGTCCGCGCCGATCTGTTCGCTGGACACGAGGCGGAGCGGCGGCCGGGGGCCGCTGAAGAATGGCTTGCCGGAACCGAGCACGACGGGGCAGAGGTACAGCTGATACTCATCAAGCAGGCCAAGCTCGGCGAGACTCCCCGCCAGCTCCGGCCCGGCGACGTCGATCTCGCCCTCATGCTCGGCTTTCAGCGCCCTGACGAACGTTTCGAGGTCGCCGTCCACCAGCGTCGCGTTCGGCCCGACCGACTTCAGGGTGCGCGAGACCACCCATTTCGGCAACGCCCGCCAGGCCACGCCGAAGTCGAGCCCAGCCCCGTCCTGTCCCGGCTGATCCTCTTCCCAATAGCGCATGATCTCGTACATGCGGCGGCCGTAGAGGCTGCCGGTCGTCCGGCGCAGCTGGGCGTTGAAATGTTGAGTGAGCACCTCGTCCGGCATCGGCAGCCCAGGCCCGCCCTCGGGGCCAGAGACATAGCCGTCGAGCGACTGCATCAATCCGAATATCAGCTTTGCCATCACCGGCTCCTGTCGATCGGCGGCGACCCGACGGGATCGCATTCATCTGCGCCGTGCACTGTGCTAACAGTCCGCTTCGGGCAGAAACCACCCCTATTTTGCAACCAGTTTTGATGGATGGGTTCGATGAGCTACCGGCGCGCGGGATGTCCGATCAACAACACGCTGGAGACTTTCGGCGATCGCTGGAGCCTGATCATCCTGCGCGACAGCATGTTCGGCGGCCGCCGCCGCACCTTCCGATCTCTGCTTACGGAAAGCATCGAGGGGATCGCCTCCAACATTCTCACGGACCGCCTCAAGCGCCTGACCGCCAATGGGCTCCTCACCCGCAGCGCAGATCCAGGCCATAAGCAAAGGGTCGTCTACAGCCTGACGGAGAAGGCGATCGAACTCGTCCCCTTGATGGCCGTCATGGGCAGCTGGGGACTGCGTCACACCCTCCCGGCGCCGGACCTCGCAACGGGCGCACAAGTCCTCGAAGACGGCGGCCCGCAACTCTGGCAGGAGTTCATGGAGGAGTTGCGGCATATCCACCTGGGAGCGCCGCAGCCCGAAGTGTCGGCTTTCGCCAAGATGCAGGTGGCCTACGACGCCACTATGGCGGGGTAGACCGGCTCCTGATTTCCATCGCCTCCATATCGGCTGGGCAGCGCATAGCCAAACTTCGCCGCTGAGCAACAGTGCTCCTGGGGAGCGAATGACGTCCGCTTTTGGCAGCGACCGCCGGACTTGCACCTAGAGGCGCGCCGCAAAGCTGAGTGAGCACTTGGTTTGCCGCCTACATTTGACCGAAGCGGCGTACCAACCAGTCGGATCAGAATTCAAGTGACGCGCGCACCTTGCCTGTGGCCATGAAGCAGCGACGTCTGGTCCTGAGGTTGAGTACCGGATGCGGCACCTGCGGTTTGTAGCGCTCAACCGGTGAGACTGCTAATTACTGACACGTCGAGCCGCCGAAAAAAGAAGACTGTTTCCCACGGAACCTTATCGCCAACGGCGAATTGGTGCCTACGGGTCAGTGGATCATTGCCGACGTGGCGCTTGAGTTCTCGGTGCGCTGACCAGGGCCGAGAGGTGTTTGTGGCAACAGTGCTTATCGTCGACGACGAATATTTCATCCGTGAAGTCGCGATCTCAATGGTTGAGGAGTGGGGTCACATGGTGCTTTCGGCCGATAGCGTCGAAAACGCCTTGTTGCATCTGAGTTCTATCGGACGAATTGACGCCCTTATCACGGACGTACGGCTCAGCGCGGCCCGCCTCGGCGGGTTTGAACTCGCCCAACAGGCAAGGAAACTTCGGCCGAATTTGCCCGTGCTCTATGTAAGCGGCCTGCCGCTTACAGACGCAACTACAGCATTGCTCGTCGATAGAGGCCAATTTCTCAAGAAGCCGTATTCACAAGATCAACTTCAGAACGCCGTGCAAACGCTGCTTGCAGCGTAAGTTTTGAGATCTCGCGTCCAGCCGAAAGCAGAAACATCTTACGTCGCGAGGTCGCACTATCACACGTGGAAACGATAAGGCCGGTGCGCGGACCAACAACCGCGGCAGCCTAAATACCAGCACGCGCAAGCAGGCCGAAGAAGCGCTTCTAAAAGCTGGCGCGCTGCAGAGCGCGATTTTCAACAGCGCGAACTTTTCGAGCATTGCCACCGACGCCAAGGGGGTCATTCAGATCTTCAACGTCGGGGCTGAACGGATGCTGGGGTACACCGCGGCTGAAGTGATGAACACCATCACGCCCGCCGATATTTCCGACCCGCAGGAAGTTATCGCGCGCGCCAAAGCGTTGAGTATCGAACTCGGAACCGCGATCACGCCAGGCTTCGAGGCACTTGTGTTCAAGGCCACACGCGGGATCGAAGACATCTACGAGCTCACCTATATCCGAAAGGATGGAAGCAGGTTCCCGGCGGTGGTGTCGGTAACGGCGCTGCGTGACGCCCTGGATGTGATCATCGGCTACCTGCTCATTGGAACCGACAACACCGCGCGCAAGCAGGCCGAGGAAGCGCTGCTCCAGGCCGGCGCGCTGCAGAGCGCGATCTTCAACAGCGCGAACTTTTCGAGCATCGCAACGGACGCCAAGGGGGTCATTCAGATTTTCAACGTCGGCGCCGAGCGGATGCTCGGCTACGCGGCCGGTGAGGTGATGAACAAGATCACGCCGGCCGACATTTCCGATCCGCAGGAACTGATCGCCCGAGCCGAGGCGCTGAGCGTCGAACTCGGAACCACGATCACGCCCGGCTTTGAAGCCCTGGTGTTCAAAGCATCACGCGGCATCGAGGACATCTATGAACTGACCTATATCCG
>JBKJMF010000586.1:0-2525 GCA_046596525.1 Devosia sp.
CGAGCACCGCAACGCCAACCTCGCGGTCAACCCGGCGGGATCAACGCGCGAGGCGAGCTTCGACGTACGCCAGCCCGGCGTCCGGATCCCGCGGAAGGTGACCAAGGGTGGCTCGCACCTCTGCGCGCCGAACTATTGCCAGCGTTATCGCCCAGCGGCCCGCATGGCGCAGCCGGTCGATACCTCGATCTCGCATCTCGGATTCCGGCTGATCGTCCGGTCCACCCGCTAGGGGCGGTAGACGCAGCGGAAGCCGATGTCGTTGGTGGTGTGGTTGATCAGCTCCGGCTGGCGCGCCGCCGGGCGATAGCGGTGGTTGAGGTTGCGGGCGCAGAGATGCGAGCCGCCCTTCAGTACCTTGCGGACGCTCGCCGATGCCAGCATGGCGCCGCGGCGTGGATTGATCGGGGCGCAGCAATCCATCGGTTCGGCCAGCTCCGGGTTTTCCAGCCAGGAGTCGGCGGTCCACTCCCAGACGTTGCCGATCATGTCGTAGACGCCGTAGCCGTTGGGAGGGAAGGCGCGGACCGGCGAGGTGCCGGGGAAGCCGTCTTCGACCAGGTTCTCGTACGGGAAGGCGCCTTGCCAGACATTGGCCATCTGGCGGCCGCGCGGCGCCAGTTCGTTGCCCCAGGCGTAGTCGGCGCTGTCGAGCCCGCCACGTGCTGCGGCCTCCCATTCTACCTCGGTCGGTAGCGCCTTCTGGCACCACGTGGCGTAGGCGAGGGCGTCCTGGTGCGAGACGTGCACCACGGGATGCTCCATGCGACCTTCGAGATCGCTATGTGGCCCGAGCGGGTGGCGCCAATCGGTGCCGTCGAGCTGGCGCCACCAAGTGCCCCATTGCCGCAGGTCGATATCGGGGCCCGGGCGTTCGAACACCAGCGAGCCGCGGTGGCCGCGCTCGGCTGTGGTTTCGTAGCCGGTGGCATCGACGAAGGCCTCGAACTCGATATTGGTCACCGGCGTGGTGTCGATCCAGTATCCATCGACAGCGACACTCCGGGGCGGTGCCTCTTCAGGGTAGAAGTGGTCGGAACCCATGGTGAAGCTGCCAGCGGGGATGAAGCGCATATCGAGCGGCACCGGGTTGATCGGCAGCTCAGGGGCAGGGCGGAACATATCGAGCAACATCGAAATCTCCTCTGAAATGATGGAGGCGCCGCTCACGGCGCGAAAGTGGTGGTCCAGTCGTCCTTCATGCTGACGACGTGGAAGCCGTATTTCTCGGCAGAGCCGAGCGAGAAATTGTCGGGCTCGGTGTAGGCGAACTCGCGCGCCACATCGTCGTGGTTGATCAGCAGCTGCAGGCTCGGGCCGTCGCGGTCCTTGGCGAAGCGCATCATCGCGATATCACCGCCGCTCATCACATTGCCGCCGACCAGCAGGGGGCGCTTGCCGACGTTCTGGTAGATCGTCGGCGGCTTGCCCTCTTTGTCGTTGACGTGGGCGATGCGGTCGCCGATCACCAGCTGACTCTTGCCGTCCTGCTCGGTGAACTTGGTCTCGAGCGTCGTGCCCATGACCCGTTCGGGGGGAATGCCGAAGGCGGCTTCGGAGAAGGCGCGAGTGAACAGCACCGGGCTACCGCTGCAGATCCACACTTCGAAGCCATTGGCCTCAAGGTAGTCGATTAGCTCGAGCATCGGCTTGTAGACCTTCACGCCGACGAGCTTGCCGTCGGGTCCGAGCATCTGCTTGCTGAGGTCCGCTGCCGCCTGATCGACGGTCCGGCCGGCCACTGCGGTGTTGACGATCTCGACCATGCCGGCCTCGCCGGCGGCGGCCAGCGCCTGCTTGTCGCCCTTGAGGAAGGCCGCGATGGTGGGGCGGTCAGCTATCGACGGGTCCTTGGCTACCGCCGCCTTGATGCCGTCGACGATCGGAGCCAGTGCGGCGGGCATCGGCTTTTCGACGATCAGCGTGCCGTCCATGTCGAAGATGGCGATGCGATCGGCCACCGGCACGAAGTCCGCTCCGCCCTCGGTGGTGACCCGGGTGACGAAATCCTCGATGGCGGCAGTCGTCGCGTTGTCACTCCACGAGGGCAGGGCGGGCGATTTCGCCAGCACAAGCGTCGAGGAGATGAAGGCCAACACCAGGGCAATGGCGCAGACGGCCAGCATGGTGCGAAAGGTCGAGGGTTTAGGACGGGCAGTCATGCTTCACTCCTTGTCGCCGCGACGGGACGCAGCAAGATGTCGTCCGGCGAGGTCGCGCCGGTTCGGCGATGGGTGTGAAGCGGCGCCTGCGGCGCCTGGACGAAACTATCAGGGGGTCGATGGCGTGCCTCAACGGCAAACTGACCGCTATGTTTCTGGCTGATTAATTGTTTCGGAAGACTGCGGCCGGCCGCCGGACAAAGCCTACAGTTTGCAGCGCCTCGGCATGCCACCGTTATCGACATAGGTGTCGCTGACCATGTCGTAGGTCACGTACTTGGCCTGGCAGCGCAGTTGGTGATCCATGAACGATCCGCTGTTCTGGCCCATGGAGTCGACGACGCCGAAGTCGATCGAGCCGCG
>JBKJMF010000616.1:0-3322 GCA_046596525.1 Devosia sp.
CCGCGAAGTCGGCGCCTGGCGCGCCAACTACAGCACCATCCCGTGGATGATCGCCGCGCCGGCGCTGGCCATCGTCGGCAGCATCGTCGCGTGGTGGAGCCTCGGGGCCCGCGCCAAGTTGCTGGGCCTGCTCGGCTCCAGCGCCGCCATCATCGGCATCATCAGCACCGCGGGGCTGTCGCTGTTCCCGTTCCTCCTGCCGTCGTCGGTCCACCCGGAATCGAGCCTCACGGTGTGGGATGCCTCGTCGAGCCAGCTGACGCTGTTCGTCATGCTGTGCGCCACGGCGGTGTTCCTGCCGCTGATCATTGCCTACACCGGCTGGGTGTATCGCGTGATGCGCGGCCCGGTGACGACGCAGAGCCTCGGCCGCAACCCCAACGCGTACTAAGGACATCAACCAATGTGGTACTTTTCCTGGATCCTCGGCGTCGGCCTCGCCTGCAGCTTCGGCATCCTCAACGCCATGTGGTTCGAGTTCCGCGAGGATGCGCGGCTGTCGAACGCCAAGCCGGACGACAGCCGCCCGGCCACTTGAAGCAGCACCCTCCTGCTAGCGCGCGAGGGTATTCTTGTAGATCTTGCCGCCCTTCATGATGACGACGAAGTTGTCTGGGTCCGCGACGAGATCGAGATTCTCGAGTGGGTTACCATCGACGAGCAGCAGGTCTGCGAGTGCGCCTTGTTCAACGACCCCGAGCTTGCCGGGGTAGGGGTTGCGTTCGCCCGAGAGCGCCAGCAGTTCGGCATTGGTTCCAGTTGCCATGGCAAGCGCTTCGGCGGGCGTGTACCATTGGCTAAGGGATGCGAGGATCGCTCCCTGCTGCCGCGCCAGAGCCTGGGAGAACAGCACGTCGGTGCCCCACGCCGTCTTGATGTTGTACTTTTTCGCTAGCTCATAGGTGCGGCCAATGCCGGGGAAGACCTGGTCGGCGCCTTTCCGCTGAACAGAGCCTTCGGGGAAACCCAGGCGCATCATCTCAGGAAGTGGCTGCAGACTCAACCAGATGCCCTTCTCGGCAATCAGTTGGGCGGTCGGCTCGTCCATCAGAAAACCGTGCTCGATAACCTTCACGCCGGCCTCGATGGACGTCCTGATTGCCCGTGAGGTGAAGGCGTGCGCCGTGACATAGGTGCCCCAGTTGTCGGCGGCCTCGACTGCCGCACGAAGCTCTTCGAGCGTGAACGTTGACACGTCGACCGGACTGAACGGCGAAGACACGCCGCCACCGGCGGTCAGCTTGATTTGTGAAGCACCCTGCATGAGCTGCTCGCGCACCCGCACCCTCACTTCGTCGGGGCTGTCGGCCACCATGGCGCCGCCAACCTGCTCCATGCGAGAGAGATAACCGCCGATCGTTCGCGGCAGTTCGGAGAGCTGGCGGAAGTCGCCATGCCCACTCGTAACGGTAATAAAGGCGCCGGACGGATAAATGCGCGGCCCTGCGGTGATGCCTTCATCGATGGCCTGCTTGAGCCCGAACGACGGCCCGCCGACGTCGCGGACGGTAGTGAAACCACGCATCAGCGTGTCGGTTGCTTCATCAGCCGCGGCGATATTGTTGTACCCGACGTCGCCGGAGATGCCCTGTGCCGGGCTGCCCCGGATCAGCATGGCATGCCAGTGCGCATCGATCAGCCCGGGCATCAGCACCCGGCCATTTGCCGGCGATCACAGTCGCGCCAGGCGCCTCGATGGCATCGGCCGAGATGGTTGCGATCTTGTCGCCCACGACCAACACATTGCTGGCCGGACTGAGGTCTGAACCGTGTCCGTCAAATATCTGTACGTTTTCGTACAGAACTGATCCATTGTCTTGGGCGCCTACTGCCGTTGCAAACGTCGAAACAAAAACAACTGCAGTCATCAACACAGATCGCATGATGATCTCCATCGCATCCGATGCGAAATCATCGCGCGACTGTCGCTATTTTATTGCGACGGTTAAGCTTACAGCTCGATTCAATGTTTTGCGCGGCCGGATGGACTACGGCGTCGGTGCGTCGCTTCGCAACAACCCTTCGTGCTTCAGCTCGGCCCACAACTGATCCGGCACCGGCACCCGCATGCTCTCGACATTGCGACGTGGGTGATCGGGGTGGAAAGCGCCCGGGATCACCGAGGCGACGATCGGATGGTGCAGGGTGAACTGCAGCGCGGCTGCGGCCAGCGGCACGCCGTGGCGTTCGCACACCGTCTGCATGCGGCCGATCCGGCTGAGCTGCTCGTCATTGGCAATCTGGTAGTTGTAGCGCGCGCGCGGCAGTGGCCCGGTGGCAAGGATGCCGGAGGCGAAGACGCCACCGATGATGACGCCGACACCGCGCTGTTCGCACAGCGGGAACTCTGCATCGAGCACCGGTTGCTCGGCCAGTGTGTAAGGCAGCGCCACGAGGAAGAAGTCGAGATCGAAGCGTTCGAGGAAGCGGGGGATGGTGCCCATGCGGTTGACCCCGGCTCCAACAGCCTTGATCAGACCGGCCGCCTTCAGCTCGGCCAGCGCCCGCATGCCGCCCCCGGCATCGAGCTCGTCGAGGTGCTTTTGCACCATCTCCTCTGATCCGAGGTTGGCGAGGTCGAGGTCGTGGATGACCAGCAGGTCGACGCGGTTCATCCGGAGCCGCTGCAAGCTGTCCTCATGGCTGCGCATCACCCCGGCATAGCTGTAGTCGTGCCGGTGCTGGAACTTCAGCCCGTTGGGCCAGCTCCGCTCGCTCGCCTCGAACGCCGCGGCATCGTCGGGTGCGAACAACACCCGGCCGACCTTGGTCGAAACGATCGCCTCGCCACGCGGCTTCAGGTAGAGCCCGCGGCCGATCCGGTGCTCGCTCAAGCCACGGCCATACCAGGGTGAGGTGTCGTAGTAGCGTACCCCGGCCTCCCAGGCCGCGGCCATGGTGGCGTCGGCCTGGCTGTCCTCGACGACGTTGAAGATGTTGCCGAAGGCTGCGCCACCGAACCCGAGCTGCGGCAGCTCGAGATTGGTCCGGCCGAGCCGGCGCCGCTTGAACGGGTCCATCTCAGGCTCCGAAGGCCACCGGAGTTGGAATGATGGCCGCGAGCAACTCGTCGATCTCGCGCTGCGTGATCGTGTCGACTGCCGTGGTCGGGCTGCGGACCAGCGCCGTGCGGATGATACCGCGGCGTACCAGCAGCTGTTTGTGCATGGCGTAGAAGATGTCGCCGCCCTGATTGCCCAGGCGGTTCACCGCCATGATGGTGGCGTCGAAGCGCTGGCGAGCGGCGGCTTCGTCGCCCTGCTGAAACGCGTCCCACACCGCGACGAAGTCGGCCGGCTGGCTGCAGAACGGCATGGTGCCG
>JBKJMF010000099.1:0-4117 GCA_046596525.1 Devosia sp.
CGGCCGGTCCTTGACGTCGCGCAGCGTGATCTTGGATTCGGCCCGCGCCAGGGTGACGCCCGAAACGATCTGCTTTTCCATGATCTCATCCTCATCGCATACGATTGTGCCGGGAACCCCCGGCGTGCCATCCGGCGCGATCTGCGGCGCGTTCGGATCGTCGAAAGTGGAACGCACGGTGAGACGCACCTTGTGCGCCATCGCCATCTCGACCGAGCGGATCATCAGCACCTTGGCGCCGAGCGAGGCCATCTCCAGCATCTCTTCGAACGAGATCTTCGAAAGCCGCTTGGCCTTGGGGGTGATGCGCGCGTCGGTCGTATAGACGCCGTCGACATCGGTGTAGATGTCGCAGCGATCGGCCTTCACCGCGGCGGCAATCGCTACCGCGCTGGTATCGGAGCCGCCACGGCCGAGCGTCGTGACCCGGCCCGACGGCGCGACGCCCTGGAAGCCGGTGATGACAGGCACAATGCCTTCGGCGAAACGCTTTTCCAGTTCGGTCGGATCGATCTCCACGATCCGCGCCGCGCCATGCGCGTCGTCGGTCTTGATCGGCACCTGCCAGCCCTGGAACGAGCGCGACGGGATGCCCATCTCGCTCAGCACCACGGCCATCAGCCCCGCGGTGACCTGCTCGCCCGAGGCGACGATGGCGTCGTATTCGCGGGCATCGTGCAGCTTCGAGGCGTCGTTGACCCAGCGGACCAACTCGTTGGTCTTGCCCGACATGGCGGAGACCACCACTGCGACTTCATTGCCGGCCTCGACCTCGCGCTTCACATGCAGCGCTGCCTGACGGATGCGCTCGACGGAGGCGACCGAGGTGCCGCCGAACTTGACTACGATACGGCCCAAGGCCCCTACCCCGACTGTTGCCGGCTGAACCCGCCGGTACGCTTAGAATTCGGCCGGGGACATGCCACAAACAGTGCGGGTTATCAACTCCGGGGGCGTGTCCTATAGCTGGGTGGGGCTGGAGGGCGAGCCGATGACGGACGAGATTGCGCGGCAGGCGCTGGAGACGATCAGCCGGCTGATGCGAGGCAAGGACCCGGCAATCGCCGACCTCTTTGTCCCGGATGCGCTGCTTGTTGGTTCGGAAGTGGGCGAGATCGCCCGTGGCCGCGAGGCCATCGCAGCTCTGTTCGCCGGGATTCACGCACGAGACTACATAGTCTGGTGGGATTTTCCGCAGCTCGACAGCGGCGGCGACACCCAGCGCGTCTGGCTTTTCGCCGAGGGTCATGTGGTTGTCGAGCGCGCGAACGGCTCGGGCCGCCTGCCCTACCGGCTTTCGGCGGTCGTGGTCGCCGAGGGCGGCGATTGGCGCTGGGAGCTGTTCCATGGCTCGGAGCCGCGGGGCTAGCCTGCGCCGATGCGTCCCCTTGCGGCCGGTGCCCTCGCGGCGGATATATCAGGGATGACCGACACCACCATCAATCCCGACGAGATCGCCAAGTTTGCCGCCATGGCCGACGAGTGGTGGGATCCAAAGGGCAAGTTCAAGCCGCTGCACAAGTTCAACCCGGTGCGGCTGGGCTATGTCCGCGACAAGGTGATCGCGCAGTTCGGCAAGGACAGCACGGTGCGCCGGCCGCTCGACGGGGTGCGCATCCTCGACATCGGCTGCGGTGGCGGGCTGTTGAGCGAGCCGCTGGCCCGGCTGGGCGCGACGATAGTTGGCGTCGATGCGGGCGAAAAGAACATCCGCATCGCCGAACTGCACGCCAAGCAATCCGGGCTCGAGATCGATTATCGCGCCACCACGGCGGAGGCGCTGGACGCTTCGGGCGAGCGCTTCGATGCAGTGCTGAACATGGAAGTGGTGGAGCACGTCGACAACGTGCCGCTCTACATGAAGAGTTGCGCCAGTCTCGTGAAGCCGGGCGGGCTGCTATTCACCGCCACCATCAACCGGACGCCCCGCGCCTATGCGCTGGCCATCATCGGGGCGGAGCGGGTTTTGGGCTGGTTGCCCAAGGGCACCCACGATTTCAAGAAGTTCCTGACGCCGGACGAAATCTCGGCGCTCTGCGCCCGCAATGGCCTGAAGGTCATCGACAAGACCGGCGTGGTGTTCCATCCGCTGGCCGACGAGTGGCGGCCCAGCCGCGATCTCGGGGTCAACTACATGGTGCTGGCGGAGAAGCCCGCCTGAAGCACTGCCAGGAAAGTTGCAGACTTTTCCGGTTCGGAAGCGCGACTACCAAAGACGCCTGATCAAGCGACGACCATCGTATAGCGGCCGTAAGCCAGCGTGATGGTGCCGCGGATCGGGTGACCCGACAGGTCTTCGTCCCAGTAGAGGAACCAGCGGCCGGCGCCATAGAGCTTGTCCAACGCTTCCTCGACGGCGAAATCGAACGGCTTCAGCGCCTTGAGGGCGGCGGCGGCGGCATCGCTGATCACGGCACGGATGGCGCCACCAGTGGTAGTGGTCGCGGGGGTCAGGGTCGAATGGTGCATTCTATCCTCCTTCGAGTGGCGCCTTGGCGCCGTCTCTGGAGGCAAATCTGCGTCCCGTGGCTTGAACCGTGACTGAACGGCCCCGGTAAGGACCGTTCATGCGACGGGATACGTATCAGGCCGCCCGGCGAGTGCGACCAGTGTCCGGGGTGCTCTCGATCACGAAGATATCGACGATGCGGTCGAGCTCGCTGGCCTGTGCTTCGGTCTGCTCGATGGCGGCATTGGTCTGTTCGACCAGCGCCGCGTTGTGCTGGGTCATTTCGTCCATCTGCCGCACGGCGGTGGTGACCTCTGCGATGGCGCCGGCTTGTTCGCGGCCGGCGTTGGCGATCTCGTCGATCAGAGCGGCGTTGTCGCGCACGCCGTCCAGCATCGATGCCAACCTGTCGGCCGCGTCGCTGACGAGCCGGGAGCCGCCGCTGACTTCGATGGCCGACTGTTCGATCAGCGCCTTGACCTCGGACGAGGCGGCGGCGGCCGACTGCGCCAGCCGGCGTACTTCCACGGCGACCACTGCAAACCCCTTACCGGCATCGCCGGCCCGCGCCGCCTCGACCGAGGCGTTGAGTGCCAGGAGGTTGGTCTGGAAGGCGATGTCGTCGATCATGCCGATGATGTTGGAGATCTTGCTCGACGACGAGGATATCCGCTCCATCGCCGCATTGGCGCTGCGCATCACGTCGCCGGTTTTCTCGGCCGTCTGCGACACGGCTTGAGCCTTGGCGCGTGCCGAGTCTGCCCGCTGCGCATTGTCGGTGACGGTCTGGGCCAGTTGCTCCATGGCCGCGGAGGTCTCCTCGATCGCGGCGGCCTGCTTGGTCGTGCGCTCGGCGAGGTCGTTGGCTCCAGACAGTATCTCGCCGGTCGCGGTCTTTACGGCTCCGGAGGTGGTCCGCAGCTGGCCGATGATGTCGGTCAGTTTCTCGCCGACCGCGTTGGTATCGGTCTTGAGGCGGGCGAATGCGCCCTTGTAATCGCCGCGCACCCGGTGGGTGAGGTCGGTCCGGGCCAGCGCCGAAAGCACGCTGCCGGTCTCGGTGATGCCGCGATCGACGGTGGCGACGAGATTGTTGACCCCGGTCATGACGCCTCGGAGGTCGTCGTCGCGCAGGGTCAGCTCGATGCGGCGCGAGAATTCGCCGTCGACGGCGGCATCCACCACCTCGGCCAGCGCGGCGACGAGGGCATTCATCGCCTCGGTGCGCTCGCGGGTTTGCCCGGCGCGGACCTGCTCGGCAAGATCGAGTTCGCGCACCTTGATCGCGTTCTGCTTGAACACCTCAACCGCCGCCGCCATTGCGCCGATCTCGTCGCCCCGCTCCTTGCCGGGTACTTCCGTCTCCAGCCGGCCCTCAGCCAATTCACCCATCGCCCCGGTCATGGCGACGAGCGGTCGCGAAATGGCGCGGGCCGTTACCACAGAAATCGTCGCGCCGAGCACCACGCCCAGCGCCAGCATCACCCATTCGGTGATCAGCAGCGTCGTTGTCGCCGCCGAAGAAGCGGCCGCGTCGGCCCGAAGCATGCCGGTCTGGTTGTCGACCATGCCGCCGGCCCGCGTGCCGTCGGCCTGCACCGGCCCGAGGAGGATGGTGAGTAACTGGTTTGCCCGCGGCGCCGCTTCCGCCACCAGCATGGCGATCGC
>JBKJMF010000350.1:0-5949 GCA_046596525.1 Devosia sp.
CTTGAGGGAGAAGGTGCCCGAAGGGCGGATGAGGGGTCCCGCATCGCTTGCGATGCGCGGTCGGAGCGAAGCGACGAGCGACAGCCCATCAACCGTCCCTTAACCACGATCCGGTACCTTGCGCGGGAATGAGTGCGAGGTTCCCCCGATGGAACTGCTCCTCCTGCTCCTGCTGGTTCCCATCATCTGGCTGCTCCTGCTGCCCGGACGGATCGCCAAGCGCGCCCGAAAATACCGCTTCACCGGCGCCGGCATCCTCGCCGGAGCGCTGGTCGCCGGCTGGATCGGCATCCAGGCCTTCTCCCGTCCCCCGCCTGTGAAGGTCGATTACACGGCCGGCGACACCGAACTGCGCGCCCTGCTGCTCCAGCCCGAAACCGCCCCGCGCTACAGTTCCCGCGAGTAGCTAGTCGTCCTACCTCTGCGATGTCATCCTTGGCGGACTGGCAATTTCCACATCCGCGATGTCATCCCGGCGTAGGCCGGGACCCATCCTGAGGTCTCTCAGCATGCTATGACGGCCGAGCATCTCAGGATGGGCCCCGGCCTTCGCCGGGGTGACGCCGTGTGTGTGTGGGTCCTATCCGGGCAATACTCGAACCTGCAGGCCGTCATCGAACCACACCAGATCAGCATCGGCGCCCGGTGCCAGCCGCCCAAGCCCACCCGCGCCAATGGCCTGCGCCGGATAAAGCGACGCCATCCGCAGGCACTCGCCCAACTCCAGCCCCAGCTCGAAATGTGCATACCGCACCGCCGCATCGAGCGTCAGGTCGGCGCCCGCCAGCGTCCCGTCGCCCAGCCGCAGCGCCCCGTCCTTGCGATAGATCGTCCGCCCGCCGAGCTCAAAACTCGCCATGTCGGTCCCCGCCTGCGACATCGAATCCGACACGAGGAAAATCCGCCCCGGCCCGGTTTTGGCCCGCAACGCCAACCCCAGTGTCGCCGGGTTCACATGAATGCCGTCGGCAATCAGCCCGGCCCACACGCGGCCATGATGCAGCGCCGCCGCGACCACACCCGGGTCGCGGTTGCCGATCTGGCTCATCGCATTGAACAGGTGCGTCGCCATGCTCGCCCCGGCGTTGATCGCCGCCGATGCCACGTCGAACGACGCATCCGAATGCCCGATGCTGACCACGATCCCCGCCCGCACCAGCCGCGCGATCTGCTCCGGCGTCACCGTCTCGGCCGCAACCGTCACCAGCAGATGGGGCAGGGCGCCTCGCGCCCGCTCCAGCCGTACCAGGTCCGCCTCGTCCATCGGCCGGATCAGCGCCGGATCATGCGCACCCTTCCGCGCCAGCGACAGATGCGGCCCCTCGAGATGCAGCCCGAGAAACCCGGGCACCTTCCGCCGCGCCGCCTCAGCTCCCGCCGCCAGCACCGCATCCGTGGTCGCCGCCGTATCGGTAATCAGCGTCGGCAGCAGCCCGGTCACCCCGAACGCTGCATGGGTGCCGCAGACTATCGCCAGATCATCGGCCGTCGTCCCCGCCCCGACCAGATACCCACCACCGCCATTGACCTGCAGGTCAATCAGTCCGGGCGCCAGCACCCCACCATCGAGAGCAATGCGCCGAGCGCCGTCTGGCACAGTGCCGATCGAATGCAAGACGCCATCGGCCACGACAAGCGCAGCATCATCGTGCCACGCCTCGCCATCGAAGATGCGGGCGCCGGCATAGGCGGTGGTCTGGGACATTGGGGGCTCGATGTTGAGGTGATCCTCCCCCGTGGAACGGGGGAGGGGACCGCCGAAGGCGGTGGAGGGGGCGGCGGGAGGCGCCGGTATAGGCGGCTGTCCCTGGTCCGCGAAGGCATCCCGGGCGACAGGGTCAGCCACCGCCCGGGACGTCCAATCAGCCTTCCTGGGCCATGGACTTCTTGAACTGTGGCAGGTGTTTCTGCTGCGCTTCCAGCATCCGCTCGCGGTAAACGCCATAGATGATGTCGGTGTCGTGCAGCGTCACACCCGGGATGGTCGGCGACGCGAACACTGGCAGCTCGATACCGCGATCCGCCAGCTTCTGCGCGCTCTCGGCCAAGAGCTCGTGCATCATCATCATCGCCAGCACGGTCGACGAACCGGCCACCGGACGGCTCCAGCCCTTGATGTCGACGATGGCGTCTTCGATCGGCGAGCCCGTGTCGATGACGATGTCGGCGGCGTGCGGCAGGCGCTTGCCCGAGCTGTGGCTGGCGGGCTTACCGGCATTGGACTTGGCGGTGATGGCGATCACCGTCAGCCCGCGCTCCTTGGCATAAAGCGCCGTGTCGATGCCCGAGGCGTTGCTGCCCGAGTGGCCGAAGATCACGATGGTGTCGCCGGCGTTCAGCGGCTGGTGGTCGAGGAATTTCTCGGCATATTTCTCGGTGCGCTCGAGCCACAGCAGCTCACGCACCCCGCCGGCGCCGAGAATGTTGTGCCACATGACGCGCGGGTCGGTCAGCGGGTTGAACCCGACATAGGAGCCGTAGCGCGGGTAGGTTTCCTGCACCGGCAGCACCGAGTGACCCGAGCCGTAAAGGTGCACGAGGCCCTTGTTGGCCAGCGTTTCCGCGACCGCGGATGAAGCCTTGTCGAAGGCGTCGGCATTCGCCGTGGCAGTCGCCTCGGCAATCTTCAGGAGCTTGCTGATGTAGAGTGTGGACATGGGTTTGCCTTTCAGAACAAAGCGTTACACGTAGAGGGTGGAGCGGATCTCGTAGCGGTCCGCCCGCATGGTGGAGAGGGCGTATTCGAACGGCCCCCTCGAATCGTAGGCGATGCGCTCGACCTCGAAGGCCGGCGTACCCGCCGGGAGCTGGATCATCTCGGCATCGATCTCGGCCACCCGGCCGACCCGATAGACCTCCTTGGCCTTCACCGGGATGATGCCGCAATGCTCCTTCAGCCAGCCATAGAGCGACTGCACATTGGCCGCGTCCTCGAACAGTCCCGGCACCCGCGCTTCGGGCAGGTGGCTGGTCTGGATGCCGATCGGCATGCCGTTGCCGAGCCGCAACCGGCGCAACTGCACCACCGGGTCGCCGAGCGCGATCTCCAGCGCATCGGCCATCTCCTCATCCGCCGGCACACGATGCGCCTCGAGCAGCTTGGTCCCCGCAGCGAGCGCCAGCGTCTTCATCTCGTCGGTGAAGCTGGTGAGCCCGCGCACACCGGCCACCACGGTCGCCGAGCGCACGAACGTGCCGCGCCCATGCTCGCGCCGCAGCAGCCCCGCTTCCTCGAGGTTGCGCAGCGCATGCCTGAGCGTGATGCGCGAAATGCCCAGCATCTCGCCGAGCCGGTCCTCGTTGGGAATCTGCGACCCCGACGTCCATTCGCCCCGCTCGATCAGCTCGCGCAGCGCCATCTCGGCCTGGTGCCACAGCGGTTCCGGCCGTCGCCGGTCCGGCTTCATCAGTCCCGCGGGTTCAACCATGCCCATTCCTCCAGTTCGTCCCGTAGGCGCCCGCAAACGCGGCGCCCACGAGGCCGGCCTTTGGCCCGAATTGCCCGGGTCTCAAATCGATATCCCTGAGATGCGGCGGCAACTGCTTCCGCAATGCCGGCAAGATCAGCGGTTTCAGCACATCCACCGATGCCGCGACGCCCCCGGCGAGGATGATCGCCTGCGGCGCCAGCAGCGCCACCGCCCCGGCCAGCGCCGTGCCCAGCGCCTGCATTGGCGGCGTCAGCGCATCGATCGCCGCAGCGTCTCGCCCGCGCGCCGCCCGCACCAGCGCCGCTCCATCCGCCAGCCCAACCGCCTGTGCCGCCACATCCAGCGCCCGACCCGAAGCCTGCCGCTCCAGCCAGCCCCTCTTGTCCTCGCCCGCGTCGTGCATATCCGCCACCGCCCAGCCGAACGACAGCGCCGCCCCGCCATTGCCGGCAACGATCCGCCCGCCCGCCAGCACCGAAGACCCGATCCCCGTCCCGATGGCGAGGAGGATCGCATCGTCCAATCCCATCGCCGCCCCGGCCGAAGCCTCGGCCAGCAGCGCCAACTGCGCATCGTTGCCGAGCCCGATCGTAACCCCCGGCAGTTCCGCCGCAAGATCCAGCCCGTCGAGGTAGGGCAGGTTCGGCACCCACCTGCACACCGTCCCCTGCGCCAGCCCCGGTATCCCCAGCCCCAGCCGCGCCGCCCCATGCGCCGCCAGCTGCGACCGCAGCAATTCCATGAACGCCGCCCGCGTCTGCGGCGCCGCCCATTCGCCCACCGGCTGCACCGCCGCCGGATCCCCCATATCGGCAACCCCGGCCCGGAACCGCGTCCCGCCGAGATCGATGGCAAGGATCGTGCTCATCCCTTCACCCCCGAACTCACCACCGAGTCGACGAAGAACCGCTGCAGGATCACGAACAGCAGCACCGGCGGCAGCACCGCCAGCGTCGCGCCCGCCATCACCAGCCCGGTATTCATCGCGCCGCGGTTGTAGCTGAGCAGCCGGGAGAGCGAGATGACGATCGGATACTGCTCCGCGCTTCCCTGCAGCACGGTCAACGGCCACAGATAACTGTTCCAGTGATAGACGAAGGCGAACAGCACCAGCGCCGCGATCGCCGGCATCACCGCCGGCGCGACGATCTGGAACAGCACCCGCAGTTCCGACGCCCCATCCACCCGCGCCGCCTCGATCAGCTCGTCCGGCACGCCCTTGATGAACTGCCGCATCAGGAAAATCCCGAACGCATTGGCGAGGTTGGGCACGATCACCCCCGCAAGGCTCGCGTTCAGCCCCAGATACCCGGTGATCCGGTACAGCGGGATAAGCGTCACGATCGGCGGCAGGAACATCGTTGCGATCAGCAGCGCAAACAGCGCCTCCTTGTAGCGGAACTCGTACTTGGCGAACGCATACCCTGCCATCAGGCTGGTCACGATGATCGCCACCGTGGTCACCACCGCGATCACCGCCGAGTTGAAGAACGACCGCCCCAGGCTCACCACCTCCGCCACCTGCGCATAGGCATCGAGGTTCGGCGCGCCCGGCAGCCACACCGGCGGCACCCGCATCGTCTCCTGCGGCGTCTTCAAACTCGTCAGCACCATCCACGCCAGCGGAAACGCGGCGATCACCGCCACCACGATGATCACCAGCACCAGCAGCGCGCTGGCTGGCGTTGCCTTGAAGCGCGGCCGCTCGAGCTGGCGGCGGTCTGCGACTGCGGTGCTCATGCGGCTTTCGCCTCCCGCGACCGGGCAAAGGCGAACAGCAGCGCGATCGCCACCACCAGCGCCAGCATCAGCGTCACCGCCATGGCCGAGCCGAGCCCGCCCTGCGCCCGTTCGATGCCGACGCGACGGATGTGATAGGTCAGCACATTGGTGGCATTCACCGGCCCGCCCTGAGTGATCAGCGCCACCGGCTCAAACACCTGCACCGCGTTGATGATGGCGATCACCGCCGAAAACAGCAGCGTATTGCCGAGCAGCGGCAGGGTGATCGCAAGGAACCGCTGCACCGGGTTCGCCCCATCGATCTTCGCCGCCTCGTAGAGCGAATCCGGGATCTGCGTCAGCCCCGCCACCGCTAGCACGGTGAAATACCCCACCTGCTGCCACACGTTGAGGATGACGATAGAGAATAGCGCCGTCTGCGGCGCGCTCAGCCAGGTCTGCGGCCCAATGCCGGCCCAGCCGAGGATCTGGTTCAGCGGCCCCTCGGTCGGCGAATAGAGTTTCGAGAACACCAGCGCCACCGCGATCATCGGCACCATGTAAGTGGAGAACAGCACCGTCCTCAAAAACACTCCACCCGGTGCAATCTTCTGGTGCACCAGCAGCCCGAGCATCACCGACAGCGGCAGGATGATCGCCACCGACGCCACGGTGTAGAGCGCCGTATTCACCAGCGCCGCCTTGAAGTCGCGCCCCACCGAATTGCCGGCAAAAATGTCGATGAAGTTCTGCACGCCCACGAACGTCGCCGTCTCGAACCCCGTCTGTGTCGACC
>JBKJMF010000186.1:0-13632 GCA_046596525.1 Devosia sp.
TGACCGATCGTCGCCGATCCCTCCGCGCCGAGCATCGGGCTCGCCGAGCGGTAGACGTCGGTGGTGTCCAGCAGCTTCCAGCCGTCGAGGATCGGCGTCGGGTCGATGCGCGGCGCGCCGGCGCCGGCGGGCCGGATCTCAAAGCGCAGCTTCGACGCCTCGCCGACCTCTAGCTTCTCGGCGGCGCGCGCGACGGCGGCGCTGCCCGAGCCGGCCGACGTGCTGCCCAGACGCCCGAGGATCGTGCCGGCAATGACGCGTGAGCCCTCACGCAGCGGCTTCAGCGCCACCTGGTCGCGCCGCAGCGCGTGCGGCTTCGCGAGGTAGAGGCCGAGCTCGTCGCGCTCGACTGCCGGCGCTGCGGTCTCCTGCTGTGAGGCACCGGCGAGCTGGCGCTGGCCGCCGGCGTGGTAGGCGTTCGGGCGCTGCGGCTCTGCGAACAGACGCTCCTTGACCGGCGCCGGACGCGCGCCGGCGCTGCTGGTCGCCGCCGCTAGTGCGGCAGCGCTCGTCGACGCGCTGCCACGTTTGCCGGCAGTGGCGGGCGCGGTCGGCGCGGGGTCGGAGCTGTGGCGCTGGACGCTGCCGTCGTCCGTGCGGCGCGGGACCGCGTGCATCGCGGAGATGGAGCCCAGGTGCCCGTAGGTGTAGGTGTTGCCGTAGGCGTCGCGCAGCTTCACGAACCGGCCCAGGCGCTTGGAGCTGCCGATGCTCACGACCTTGCCGTCCTGGACGGCGACGGCGGCTGCTTCAGGCTTGCCGTAGACGTTCGCGCCCTTGCGGGTCGCGGTGCCGGCGATCGCGACGCTGGCGTTCGTCTCCTTGTCGCTGCGCTTGTCGCCGTAGCTGGTGCCGCCGGCGTACTCGACGCTGCCGCTGACCGGTGAGCGACCCATCGTCAGGCCGGTCAGCGCACCGACGAGCTCGGTCGGGAGCGCTGCGAGCCCGCGCGCGCGGGCGAGTACGTCGTCGACGTACCACTGAGCGTGGTTGTAGGACCAGATCGCCTTCGAGAGGTCCTCGCCGGCGCCCGATGCGCGCAGGTAGCGCGCGGCGGCGAAGATCGCGTCGACCGGGTTGTAGGGATCCTTGCGCCCGTCGCCGTTGGCGTCGACGCCGTACATCTCCCAGGTCGAGGGCATGAACTGCATCCAGCCCAGCGCGCCCGCGGAGCTGACCGAGAGGTTGCGCCCGTAGTCGGTCTCGATCTCGTTGATCGCGGCCAGAATCTCCCAGCGCACTCCGTACTCGACTCCCGCGGCCTGGTAGAGCGGCAGCAGGAAGGGCGGGATCCGGAACTCGTCCAGCAGCACGTTCGGGACGCCGACCGTCGGCGGCGCGAGCAGTGGCGAGGGCAGCCCGGCGAACGGGTCGGCGGCATCCTCCTGCTCGTCGGCCTTGTCTTTCGCCTTGGCGTCGTCCGCGGCCTCGCGCTTTGGTGCCGGCTTGTCGACCTTGGCGGCGGGCGGCAGGCGGTCGACATGAACCTCGAGCGTTCCGAGGTCCGTTGTCGCGCCGGGAGCCGGCGCGGCGGTCGCGGGCGCCGGAGTCGTGCTCCCTGGAGCTGACGTCGCCGGAGCAGGGGTCGCCTGAGGCGCGCCCTCTGGGGCGCCCGGTGACTGTGTCTGGTCTTGGGCCGAAACCGGTCCCGCCATCGCAGCAAGCGCCGCCATGGCGGCCGCCGACCCGGCCGCTCCCGCCCTTCTAAACATCACGATGGTCCCTCTTGTACAGGAATCAGCTCCCGAGTGCACCCACCAACCGCAAATGAACGACCGCTGATACCCGCCGCAAACGGGCCTTACTCACGGCCTCAGCGCCGGCGGCGCTTGAGCGCGATCCCCTCGAGCAGGTGCGCGACGTGCTCGCAGGCATCGATGCTCGACTCCAGCGACGCGAAGATGTCCTTCCAGCGGATTACGACCATCGGGTCGATGCCGTCGGCGAACAGTGAAGCGACGGCTTCGCGGCTCACGCGGTCGCCCTCGTTCTCGAGGCGATGGATCTCGACAAGCGCCGGTGCCACGTCGGAACCGGAGCTCAGGCCGCGCAGCGCCTTGGCGAGCTGCTCACCGGCGCCGACGAGCACGTCGCACATCTGAACGGCTTGCTCCATCGGCGCTTCGACGTGGTAGATCCCGAGCGTGTCGCCCGTCTGCTCGGCGTAGTCGACGACGTCGTCGAGCGCGGTCGCAAGCGCGTATCCGTCGGCGAAATCGAACGGCGCGCGGATCCGGCCCGCCCCGAGCCTGTGGATGATGTCGTGCGTTATGCGGTCACCCTCGTGCTCGCAGATCACAAGCTCACGCGTCAGGTCGGCGTGCTCGGGGTAATCGACGACGACTTCGCGAAGCACCAGCGCCGCTCGTTGTACGTTGCGCCCGGACTCCTCGTAGAGATCGAGCAGCGGCTGATCGTAGGCGCGGCGAAACAAAGACATGCCGCGCGCAACGTAGAAGCTCGGGGCGCCATGACCGCCGAGATTTCACGATCCGTTCACACGAGCTTCACTACGGCGTAACGCCAGAGGTCCCTCGGTAGCCGATCCTGCCGGGCGATGGAGTCCGACACACACGCGCGAAACGGGCTCGCGACCGGCGTGCTGCGGTCCGGCGTGCTCGAGGTCAGGCCGCAGGAGGGCCTGGCGGTGGCCGGCGGCGTCGCGCTCCGCCTGTCTGTGCGCGAGCTTGGACTGCTCGCGCGTCTCGTACGCAGCGAAGGACGCGTCGTGCGGCGTGAGGACCTCTTTGCCGACGTCTGGGGCGCACCGCTGCGGCCCGGCGACAGGACGATCGACGTCTACGTGCGCAAGCTCCGCGTGAAGCTCGAGCGTGCGCTCCCCGAGTGGCATTTCATCCACACCCACGTCGGCTTCGGCTACCGCCTGGCTCCCGAGCGTTCACAGGGTTTTCACACCGATGCCACCACTCGATAACAGGCTGTCGTCCACCCGCTGAGAGCCTGGCGATCGAATGTCACCAATACAGGAGATCTCATGAGATACCCGTTCCTCGCCGCCATCGTGTGCGGCGCGCTGGCCTTCGGCGTCGCCGCTTGCGGCGATGACGAGGAGAGCTCTGGCTCAAGTAGCGGTGGGGGCGACCTCTCCGGCGCCGTCGCCATCGACGGCTCCAGCACCGTCTTCCCGCTTTCCCAGGCCGCGGCCGAGGGCTTCCAGGGCGAGAACTCGAACGTACGCGTCACGGTCGGCGAGTCCGGCACCGGCGGCGGCTTTGAGAAGTTCTGCGCCGGCGAAACCGATGTCGCCAACGCCTCCCGCCCGATCGACGAGGAAGAGGAAGTGCCCGTCTGCCAGAAGAACGGCGTCGAGTACACCCAGGTCCAGGTCGCCAACGACGGCGTCTCGATCGTCTCCAATCCGGGCCTCGAGATCGGCTGCCTGACGACCGATCAGCTGAAGTCGCTCTGGAACAAGGACTCCAAGATCAAGGACTACTCGGAGCTCGGCGACGGCATCCCCGCCGGCAAGGTCTCGCTATACGGACCGGGCACGGACTCCGGCACATTCGACTTCTTCACCGAGGAGATCAATGGTGAGAAGGGCGACACGCGCAAGGACTTCCAGCCCTCCGAGGACGACAACATCCTCGTGCAGGGAGTCGAGGGTGACGATACGGGCCTCGGCTACTTCGGCTTCTCGTACTACGAGGACAACGCCGACAAGCTGAACCTGATCGAGGTCGACGGCGGCGAAGGCTGTGTGGCTCCGTCCAAGGAGACGATCCAGGACGGCAGCTACAAGCCGCTCTCACGTCCGCTCTTCATGTACGTGAGCAACAAGTCGCTGTCCGGCAAGCCGCAGGTCAAGGGCTTCGTCGACTACCTCGTCGCGAACGCGACCGAAGTCGCCGAGACCGCGCAGATCGTGCCGCTGACCGATGAGCAGCTGACCGAGGCCAAGGCAGCCATCCCGGCGGCCTAGAACCACCGTTTAACGCAACATCGTGGAAGCCTCTTCCACACCCGTCCGCAAGGTGGCGCCGAGTGCCGAGCAGGTGCTCGGCGTCGCCCAGCGGCGTTACGGCGAGAAGCTGATCCGGTTCCTGCTGACGCTCGCCGCGGGCCTGACGATCCTCGTGACGATCGGCATCATCGCCTCGCTCGTCGGTGAGACGATCGCCTTCTTCCAGGACGACGCGGTCACCGTCAAGGACTTCCTCACGGGGAGCGAGTGGACGCCACTCTTCTCGGAGCCCGAGTTCGGGATCCGCCCGCTCGTCCAGGGCACGCTGATCATCTCGTTGATCGGCCTCGCGGTCGCGATACCCCTGGGGCTCGGAACGGCGATCTACCTCAGCGAGTTCGCCCCGCACCGCGTTCGCCAGGTCGTCAAGCCGACGCTCGAGCTGCTGGCCGGGGTGCCGACCGTCGTGTTCGGCTACTTCGCGCTCACGTTCTTCACGCCGAAGATCCTGGGTGATCTTGCCGGCCTCGACATCTCCGTCTTCAACGGTCTCGCCGGCGGAATCATCGTCGGGATCATGATCGTCCCGACGATCGCCTCGATCGCCGAGGACGCGATGACCGCGGTGCCGCACGGCCTGCGCGAGGGCGCCTACGGCATCGGCGCATCGCGCCGCCAGGTCTCGACGCGCGTCGTCTTCCCGGCGGCGCTCTCGGGCATCGTCGCCGCAGTCGTGCTCGGCGCTTCGCGCGCCGTGGGTGAGACCATGATCGTGCTCATCGCGGCCGGCCAGGTGCCGACGACCTCACTGGATCCGACTGGCCCGATGCAGACGATGACGGCCTTCATCGGCGCGACCGGCAAGGGCGACGTCCCGACCGGCTCGACCGGCTACAAGGCGATCTTCGCCGTCGGCTTCACGCTGTTCGTGATGACGCTGCTGATCAACGCGATCGCGATCCGCTTCGTGCGCCGCTACAGGCAGGTCTACGAATGAGCACCATCGATCCGGCCGCCACTCCAGCCGCCGCGATGCCCGCACGGACGACGCTCGGCAAGGCCGATCGGCTGGTCGTGCTCCGCGACCGTCTCTTCATCTCGCTCCTGATGCTGCTCACGAGCGTCGGGCTGATCGTCCTGGCGGCGCTGCTGATCGACACCGGGATCGATGGGGTCCCGAAGGTCAGCTTCGACTTCCTGACCAGCTTCCCGTCGGCGTTCCCGGAGAAGGCCGGCATCGAGTCGGCGCTTGTCGGGACGCTATGGCTGATGGGCGTCGTCGCAGCCGTGATCATCCCGCTGGGGGTGGCGACGGCGCTCTACCTCGAGGAGTACGCCGACCACTCCAAGTGGTGGAACCGCGTGATCGAGGTCAATATCCAGAACCTCGCCGCGGTGCCGTCGATCGTTTACGGCATCCTCGGACTCGCCTACATCGTGCGCGGGCCGCTCGACCTCGGGCGCACCGTGCTCGCGGGCGGTTTGACGCTCTCGCTCGTCGTGCTGCCGGTCGTGATCGTGACCGCGCGTGAAGCGATCAAGGCGGTGCCGCCGTCGATCAAGGAGGGCGCGCTGGCGCTTGGCTGCACGCAGTGGCAGGCGATCTGGAAGCAGGTCCTGCCGGCTTCGATCCCCGGCATCGCGACCGGTGTGATCCTGTCCCTTTCGCGCGCGATCGGTGAGACGGCGCCGCTGATCCTCGTCGGCGCCGCGACGTTCGTGGCCTTCAACCCGACGGGGCTGGACTCGGCCTTCACTGCGCTCCCGCTTCAGATCTTCTCCTGGATATCGCAGCCCAAGGAGGAGTTCCAGGCGCTTGCGGCGGCGGCGATCGTCGTGTTGCTGGTGGTCCTGATCTTCCTCAACGCCGCAGCCATCTGGCTGCGCAATCGCTATCAGAAGCGGTGGTAACAAAATGCTCCCCAACACCCCGCGCGGCGGCACTATCGTGACCGACGTGACTCAGCCCGATCAGGAAGGATCGCCCGAGGCTGCGGCCGGGAAGGCTGCGGCTGCGGAGCCCGCGCAGGTCACGGCGCCCAAGCCCGCGGTCGACGCGCGCGCCGTCATCGACCACGAGATCTCCGAACCGGTGTTCGAGACCGAAGGCCTCGCCGTCAGCTACAGCGGCAAGCCGGCCGTGCTCGACGTCTCTCTGCGCGTTCCACAGAAGGAGATCACCGCCTTCATCGGGCCTTCGGGCTGCGGCAAGTCGACGATCCTGCGCTGCTTCGATCGTATGAACGACCTGATCCCGGCCGCCAAGGTTGACGGCAAGGTCATGTATCACGGGCTCGACCTCTACGGTGACGGCATCGACGCTGTGCAGGTCCGCAAGCGGATCGGGATGGTCTTCCAGAAGCCCAACCCGTTCCCGAAGTCGATCTTCGACAACATCGCCTTCGGCCCGCGGATCCGCGGTATGAAGGGAAGCATGGACGAGATCGTGGAATCCGCACTGCGTCGCGCGGCGCTATGGGACGACGTCAAGGACCGCCTCAAGGACAACGCGTTCGGGATGTCGGGCGGCCAGCAGCAGCGCCTCTGCATAGCCCGCACCATCGCCGTGAAGCCCGAGGTGATCCTGATGGACGAGCCGTGCTCGGCGCTCGACCCCATCGCCACCGCGCGCATCGAGGAACTGATCGATGAACTGCGCGAGAACTTCTGCATCATCATCGTCACGCATTCGATGCAGCAGGCAGCCCGCGTCTCGCAGTTGACGGCGTTCTTCCATCTCGGCACGCTTGTCGAGGCCGGCGACACCGACGAGGTGTTCACGGCACCCCAGGAAAAGCGCACGCAGGACTATATCACCGGCCGTTTCGGCTAAGGCTTGAGGGAAACAGCGAAATGTCCGATCATACAGTCCGCGCCTATGACGACGACCTGGCGCAGTTGAAGACGATGCTCGCCCAGATGGGCGGCCTTGTGGAGCAGCAGCTCGATGACGCGATCGATGCCCTGTCGCGCCGCGATACCGTGCTCGCCGACCGGGTGATTCAGCACGACGACAAGGTCGATGCCCTCGAGCATCAGATCGAGGAGAAGGCGATTCTCACCATTGCCAAGCGCCAGCCCATGGCGCGCGATCTCCGCGAGATCATGGTGGCGATCCGGGTTTCCTCCGATCTCGAACGCATTGGCGATCTCGCCAAGAACACGGCCAAGCGCACCCATGCGATGTCGGAGCCATTGCCGCGCAAGCTGATGTCGGGCGTCACCCGCATGGGCCGCCTCGCGCAGGAAGGGTTGAAGAACATCCTCGACGCTTATGCCCGCACCGATGCCGTGAAGGCGCTCGACGTATGGCGCGCGGATGAGGATCTCGATGCGCTCTACAATTCGATCTTCCGCGAACTGCTCACCTACATGATGGAAGACCCGCGCAACATCAGCCTCTGCACGCATCTGCTGTTCGGCGCCAAGAACATGGAGCGCATCGGCGACCATGCGACGAACATCGCCGAGAACATCCACTATCTTGTGCATGGAAAGCCGCTGGCCGAGGGCCGCCCGAAGAAGGACACCACCAGCATGTTCCGCCTCGACACCCCAGCATCGGAAGGCTGAGCATGAGCGCTTCGATACTTGTTGTGGAAGATGAGGAGCCCATCCAGATTTTGCTGAGCTATAATCTGGAGGCCGAAGGCTACCGTGTGCGTCACTCGGCACAGGGCGAGGACGTGCCGCATCTGATCGGCGAAGAGCGCCCCGACCTCATCCTGCTCGACTGGATGCTGCCGGGCATTTCAGGGATCGAAGTGTGCCGCCTGCTGCGCACGAGGCTGGAGACGCGCGACATCCCGATCATCATGCTGACGGCGCGGAGCGAGGAGGCCGAGCGCGTGCGGGGATTGGCCACCGGTGCCGATGACTACATGGTGAAGCCCTTCTCCGTGCCGGAGCTTCTGGCCCGCATCCGCACGATCCTGCGGCGCATCAATCCCGATGCCGTGGCCGATCAGTTGAAAGCCGGCGACCTGGCGCTCGACCGCAAGACCAGGCGCGTGACGAGGTCGACCCGCGATATCACGCTGTCACCTACCGAGTTCCGCTTGCTGGAACACCTGATGCAGAACCCGGGCCGCGTCTATTCCCGCGCGCAATTGCTCGATACGGTGTGGGGGCACGATGTCTATGTCGACGAACGCACGGTGGACGTTCACGTGGGGCGGCTCAGGAAGTCGCTGAGCCGTGGCCGCGAGTCCGATCCCATCCGCACCGTGCGCGGCATGGGGTATTCGTTTGACGAGAGGTTCGGGCGCGCGGCGGGTTGATGTCTTCTCCCTGCGTGAGCGGGGAGAAGAAGGGACCCGTTGCTTCAGCAACGGGGAGATGAGGGGCAACCGGGCTTTGCTATTGGCATTGTCCGGTTGCCCCTCTCCTATCCCGCCGCTTGCGCGGCGGGCCCCTTTCCTCTCCCCTCTAACGAGGGGCGAGGACGAAAATTACCCGAACGCCATTTTCCTCTGGCGGCGGTCCTGCAGCGGCTGGTAGGCGAGCCTTGCGTGGTATTCGCAATAGGGCGATCCATCGCGGGGGCCGTGGCCGCAGAAGCAGAATTCTTCCGATCCCGGATCGCCTATCGGCCATTTGCAGGTCTTTTCCGAGAGATGCAGGATGGTGACGCGGCCGCCGCCCTTCGGCAGGTCGACGAGGCGCACGGGCTGCGGCTCGGGGATCGATTGCTGGCGCGGCTGTGCCTCGGCCCGCATCATCGGCTTCAGCGCATGGGCGCCAGCGGTGGGCATGCTGGGCATGCCGTTACTGCGGCCGGGAAGGCTCGGTTCGCGCTGCTTCCTTGGCTGGCGCGGCTGCGCGGTGCGCGGCTGCTGGGCACGGCCCGAAAGATTGAGCCGGTGTACCTTGCCGATCACCGCATTGCGGGTGACGCCCGAACCAAGCCGCCCTGCGATCTGGCTGGCGCTCAGGCCTTCCGTCCAAAGCTTTTTCAGAAGCTCCACTCTGTCATCAGTCCAGGACAATTTCGCCCCTCCTAGATTGGCTTCAAGAAGTTCACTCAAACGGAATCCCTCACTCTTCGCCGGATACAACTAGGTACCGGCGTAATTCTGACCAAACTGACCATTGGACGCTACATCTCGTAGCTTGATGCCCTGACCCTACAATACGCGGTGAGTCAGCCGCAACCTTCGGACACGGATTCAATGGCGTTTTCCCCAGTTTCCCGCCGTGCCCTATGGTTAATGAAACCTTATCAGCATGCCGAATCGGGGGTCCATGCGCTGTTTTGACTCAGTGTGGAAAACCGTGAATCATTGCGAATCGCCGTGAATCATTTGTCCAGCAACGGCGAGATTGACCCTTCGCAATCATGGATTTATATGGTTTCGGATGATTGGCGCCCGGAACACCTGCCGGGCGCCTTTTGATTTCAGCGCAAGGCCTGTCCACATGATCACGCCCGTTTTGCCGACCTATGCCAGAGCAAATGTCTCTTTCGAACGGGGCGAGGGCGCGCGCGTCTTCACGCCCGAGGGCGAGGCCTATCTGGACTTCGGCGCCGGCGTTGCAGTGACGAGCTGCGGCCATTGCCACCCCCATCTGGTCGAGGCCTTGACCCAACAGGCCACGAAGATCTGGCACACCTCGAACATCTACCAGATGCCGGGACAGGAGAAGCTGGCGAAGCGGCTTGTGGACACGACCTTCGCGGATACGGTGTTCTTCACCAATTCCGGTGCCGAGGCGCTGGAATGCTCGATCAAGATGGCGCGGAAATTTCATGCCGCCAACGGGCATCCCGAGAAATACCGCCTCATCACCTTCGAGGGTGCCTTCCATGGCCGCACACTCGCCACCATCGCGGCAGGCGGCCAGGCGAAATATCTCGAAGGCTTCGGCCCCAGGGTGGAAGGCTTCGACCAGATTCCCTTCGGCGAC
Source organism: Devosia sp. (assembly GCA_046596525.1). Lineage (GTDB taxonomy): Bacteria > Pseudomonadota > Alphaproteobacteria > Rhizobiales > Devosiaceae > Devosia_A. The sequence goes on from JBKJMF010000186.1 coordinate 9,833, forward strand.
CATGACGCGTTGAAAGCGGCGATCGGGCCGGAGACGGCAGGCATCCTGATCGAACCGGTGCAGGGCGAGGGCGGCATCCGCCCGGTGCCCACGCAATGCCTGAAGGGCCTGCGCGAGCTTTGCGACGCCCATGGGCTTCTGCTGGTGTTCGACGAAGTCCAATGCGGCATCGGCCGCACGGGCAAGCTCTTCGCCCATGAATGGGCTGGGATCACGCCAGACATCATGGCGATTGCCAAGGGCATCGGCGGCGGCTTTCCGCTGGGCGCCTGCCTTGCAACCGAAAAGGCCGCATCCGGCATGACCGCCGGAACGCATGGCTCGACCTTCGGCGGCAATCCGCTGGCAACCGCTGTGGGCAATGCCGTGCTCGACGTGGTGCTCGCTCCGGGCTTCCTTGACAATGTGCAGCAGCGCGCGCTGACGCTGAAGCAAAAGCTGGCGGCGCTGAAGGACATGCATCCGTCGATCATCGAGGATATCCGGGGGCACGGCCTGATGATGGGCATCAGGTGCAAGGTGCCGAACACGGCACTTCAGGCCGCCGCGATGGACCAGCATCTGCTGACCATCGGTGCGGGCGACAATGTGGTGCGGCTGCTGCCGCCGCTGATCGTGACGGATGCGGACATCTCGGAAGCCGTGGACAAGCTCGACCGCGCCTGCAAGGCGCTCGAAGCCAAGGTGCTCGAAGCCAAGGCTGTGGCCTGAGGCGATGGTGATGGGCATGCCACGGCACTTTCTCGATATTTCGGATTTCGATGCGGAAACGCTGAACGGCATCCTCGCCACCGCGCGCGCCATGAAGGATGCGCGCAAGGGATGGTCCAAGGGTCTGCGCGAAAAGGACGAGCCGCTGAAGGGCCGCATGCTGGCGCTGATCTTCGAGCGCCCTTCGACCCGCACCCGCGTGTCCTTCGAAGTGGGCATGCGCCAGATGGGCGGCGAGACACTGGTACTCTCGTCCAACGACATGCAGCTGGGCCGGGGTGAATCGATTGCCGACACGGCGCGCGTGCTGTCGCGCTACGTCGACGGCATCATGATCCGGGCCGCCAGGCATTCGAACCTCACGGAACTGGCGCAAGCCGCAACCGTTCCCGTGATCAACGGGCTGACGAACCTGACGCATCCCTGTCAGGTCATGGCGGATGTGATGACGCTCGAGGAACATGTAGCGCCCCTGAAGGAGCTGACGGTGAGCTGGGTGGGAGACGGCAACAACGTCGCCGCCTCGTGGATCCATGCGGTGGGCCGTTTGGGCGGCAAGCTCAGGATTGGCACGCCGAAGGAACTCGCTCCCGATCCAGAAGTGATCGCATGGGCAAAGGCTCAAGGAGCCGATGTTCAGGTGACGGCATCGCCCGAGGAAGCGGTGCGCGGTGCCGATTGCGTCATCACCGATGCCTGGGTCTCGATGCACGATAGCGATGCCGCGAGCCGCCATAATCTTCTCCAGCCCTATCAGGTCAACAAGCATCTGATGAATGCCGCCGGCGCCAACGCCAAATTCATGCATTGCCTGCCCGCCCACCGGGGCGAAGAGGTGACGGACGAGGTGATGGACAGCGCCAGTTCGCTGGTGATCGACGAGGCGGAAAACCGCCTTCATATCCAGAAGAGCATTCTGCTGCATTGCCTTGGAACGAGATGACGGCGGGCATGCAATCGGCCGACGATCATGTGCTGCCCTTCGAGATCAAGCCGCTGGGCGTGAGGGGCCGCCTCGTCCGGCTTGGCGGCGTCGTGGACGATATCCTGCACCGGCATGATTATCCGCCCTCCGTCTCGGCCCTGCTGGCGGAAGCCGTCTCGCTCACCGCCATGCTGGGCGCGGCGCTGAAATTCGATGGCAAGTTCATCTTCCAGACCAAGACCGACGGTCCCGTCGATATGATCGTGGCGGATTATGTCTCGCCCGGAAGGTTGCGGGGATATGCGCGGTTCAATGCCGAGCGCCTGGCCGCGCTGGCGAACACCGGCCAGGCCTCGCTTCTGGGCAACGGTTATCTCGCCATGACAGTGGACCAGGGCGCCGACATGGAACGCTACCAGGGGATCGTGCCATTGCAGGGTGAAGACCTGACGGCGGCGGCCCACAGTTATTTCGAGAAGTCCGAGCAGATCCCCACCCGCATCCGCATGGCGGCAGGTCCGCTGTTTCAGCGCGGCGCCAGGGGAGAAAGCTGGCGGGCAGGCGCCATCATGGTGCAGCACCTGCCGCGCGAGGGCGGATCGAGCCCGCTGCCGCCGCAATCGGGCGATGCGCCGGACGGTGCTGAAGCAGACGTGCCAGAGAACGACGACTGGGTGAAGGCAAGGCTTCTGCTCGACACGGCGGAAGCCCATGAGCTTCTCGACCCGCTGCTTTCGGCCGAGCAGCTTCTCTACCGGCTGTATCACGAGGATGGCGTGACGGCCTATCCGGCCCATCCGCTCGAGCGCTATTGCAGCTGTTCGCATGACAGCATCCGGGAGATGCTGGCGCGCTTTCCGGCGGATGACCAGGCGGACATGGTCGAGGATGGTGCCATTACCGTAACGTGCGAATTCTGCTCCACCGTCTACAAGGTGGAACCGGGCGAACTGGGGCAGGTCTGATTTCGCACCGGAGGTGTCGCTTTTTCACCAAGACACGTCCGAAGCGTTAGTTCTATTCACGTGCTTGTCATTAGAGTGTCATTGACGGGGATAAGTCTCCGTGACAGGTTTCGATCTTACAAAGGCTCGATAAAGAGCCCAAGGCATAAAAAGAACGATACAGGGAAAGGCGGAGGGACGGACGCATCGCAATCTGCGATCCCATGAGTTTATCCCCCAGCCGGTTTCCAGTACGCACCATCATCACAAGATCATACAAGGAGAGAAACGTATGACCGAGTTCGAAATGAAAATGAGCGCAGCCAAGCGGGCCGTCGGCCTTGGCAAGCTGTCGCGCCGCGACTTCATGTCCTTCGCCATTGCCTCCGGCATGACGATCCCCGCAGCCAGCATGCTGTTTGCAACCGCTGCCCGCGCCCAGCCCAAGCAGGGCGGCGTGTTCAAGGCTGGCGTCGGCCATGGCCAGACCACTGACTCGCTTGATCCCTCGACATGGTCCAACGGCTTCACATTCGCGTGGGGCAAGTCGGTCATGGGTGCACCTCTCGTCCAGGTGAACCAGAAGAACGAAGCTGTTCCGCACGTCGCTGAAAGCTTCGAGCCGGCCGATGGCGCCAAGAAGTGGATTTTCAAGATCCGCAAGGGCATTACATACCACGATGGCAAGACGCTCACCGCTGACGACGTCGTCGCCACCATCAACTATCACATCGGACCCGACTCCAAGTCGCCGGCCAAGGGTGTTCTGTCGAACGTCACCGGCGTTAAGGCCGATGGCCCCGACACGGTGATTTTCGAGCTTTCCGGCGGCAATGCCGACTTCCCCTTCCTCCTCACCGACTACCATCTCTCGATCTATCCGTCCGAAGGCGGTAAGATCATGTGGGAGAAGGGTATCGGCGCTGGTCCCTACGTGCTGAAGTCGCTCGAGCCGGGCGTCAAGCTCGTCGGCGAGCGTAACCCCAATTACTTCGGCACCACCTATTTCGACGGCATCGAGGTTCTCTCGATCATCGACGTGGCGGCCCGCACCAACGCCTACCTCTCGGGCGAAGTGCACTACATCGACCGCGCCGACGTGAAAACCATCGACATGGTGAAGGCAGCGCCCGAAACCGAACTCTACAACGTCTCGGGATTCGCGCATTACACTGCACCGATGCATTGCGACGCAGCGCCTTTCACTGATGTGAACGTGC
>JBKJMF010000363.1:0-4313 GCA_046596525.1 Devosia sp.
CGACCACGTACTCGATCATGCGGCGGCCGGGCTGCACTTCAATGAGCGGCTTGGGTGCGTGTTCGGCAGTGCCCTCGAAACGCGAGCCGCGGCCGGCCATCGGGATGACGATGTTGATCAAGCTAGTGTCCAAAGTGATCATATGACTGCAAGAAGCAGCCGTCAGAATGTGACACAATCATGACGGAATCGCAGGCGCTTGGCCAGCGTGTGGACAACCGGTGAACAGCTTGCGGCCTCCGGCTTCGTCGAAGGTTGAAGTCGCGGCGCGCGGGTGATGAGGTACGCTCCTCATACTTGAGGGAGGATTTCATGAGTCTCAGCGTTCTTTTCGTCGGTGGCACCGGGCAGATTTCGCTGCCCTGCGTCGAGCGCGCGGTGGCCGAGGGGCACAAGGTCAGCGTGTTCAACCGCGGCCAGCGCGATGCGGCGCTGCCCAAGGGCGTGACCTCGATCGTCGGCGACATGAAGGACCAGGCGGCCTATCGGGCGCTTGGCGGCATGAAGTTCGACGTGGTGGCGCAGTTCATGGTGTTCACGCCCGAGCAGATGGCCGAGGACATCGCGACCTTCGCCGGCAACACCAAGCAATACATCTTCATCTCGTCGGCCTCGGTCTACGAGAAGCCGGCCCGGCACTACATCATCACCGAGAAGACCCCGACGGTGAACCCGTACTGGGGCTACAGCCAGGCCAAGATCGCGTCCGAAGCGCTGCTGAAGACGTCGAAGAACCTGCCCTGGACCATCGTCCGGCCGAGCCACACCGTGCGAACCGGGCTGCCGACGATGATGGGCGAGGGCGATATCGTCATCCGCCGCATGCAGCAGGGGAAGCCCGTGATCGTTGCGGGTGACGGCACCTCGCCGTGGACGCTGACCCGCTCGGTGGATTTCGCGGTGCCGTTCGTCAGCCTGTTCGGCAAGGCGGCGGCGCTGAGCGAGGATTTCCACATCACCTCGGACCGCGCCTATAGCTGGGACGATATCTACATGGCGATCGGGCGTGGCGTCGGGCTGACGCCGAAGATCGTGCATGTGCCAAGCGACACGCTGGTCGCCTACAAGGAGGAATGGGAGGGGCCGCTGATCGGCGACAAGACCTGGTCGGCGCTGTTCGACAATTCAAAGGTGAAGCGCGTTGCCGGCAACTTCACCTGCTCGGAAGATCTCGACGAGGTGCTGGCGGAGTCGATCGGCTTCCTGAAGCAGCGGTTGGCGTCGAACGCGCCGGTGAACATGGAACTCGATCCACTGATGGACCGGATCACTGCGGAGCAGGCGGCGCTCGGGCGCTAGTTATCGCGAGCGCGGGCGGCAGTTTTTTCGTCGCCCGCGTGCACCAAAGGTCCCGTCGCGCGTTTCCTCATGATGAAACAGGAGGATGCCATGAGCGACAAGCACAAGGCCCAGAAGAAGGACGCGGCGCACGGCAAGCGCGACGACGTCCGCAAGGACAAGGACAAGACGGCGAAGCCGGCCGGCAAGGATGATGCGCACGAGATGCCGGGCGCGGCCGGGTTTATCAGCGCGGGCGCCGAGGAAGATACTTACGACTAGCTGGTCTGCCGGTTCGTGCGGCGCGAAGCCGCTAGATTGCCGCATCCCTGCGCCGCAGAAAAGGGCTTGACCTAGAGTGTACTCGAAGCCCTAGCCTCTCGAGCGTTGTGACGAGAAGGGATGTCCGATGAAGATCGGCGAGCTGGCAAAGCGGTCGGGACTGACCACGTACACGATCCGCTACTACGAACGGATCGGGTTGCTTCCCTATGCCGATCGGAACCGCTCGCAGCAACGCGACTACGATGCATCGATACTTGTCTGGATCGAATTTCTTGGCCGCCTGAAGGCCACCGGGATGCCGATCCGGGAGATGCTGCGCTACGCGACGCTCCGCGAAAGCGGCGCGCAGACCAATGCAGAGCGGCGCGAACTGCTTGAACAGCATCGCGAGCGTGTACGAGCCAATGTCGCCGAGCTGCAGGCCTCCCTGCTCGTCCTTGACACCAAGATCGCCGGCTATGCCGACGTGGAACAAAGGATGACGCAATATGAACAACGACCAGCACAGCGCCGAGGACAGCCGGCTCGAGCGGGGCAGACGGGCCCTCGCTGAAATCGACGGCGAGGCTGGCGAGCGCGTCATCGCTTCGCTCGCAGACATCGCACCGGACTTCGCACGCTACGTCTTGGAGTTCCCGTTCGGCGACATCTACTCGCGGCCGGGGCTCGGTTCGCGCGATCGTGAGATCGCGACCATCGCGGCGCTGACGGCGCTCGGCAATGCCGCGCCGCAGCTCAAGGTGCATATCGAGGCCGGTCTCAATGTCGGCCTGACGCGCGATGAGATCATCGAGATCATGATGCAGATGGCGGTCTATGCCGGGTTCCCAGCAGCGCTCAACGGCCTTTTCGCCGCCAAGGAGATTTTTGCGCAGCGCGATGCTGTGAGGCCAGTCGCGGCCTGATGGGGCTGACTGCCGAAGACCTGGTTCGGCGGGGCCGGGCCTAGCTCTTCTGCGCCTGGGCCTGGGCTACGATGTCGAGCCCTACTAGGTCGCTCCACGCAGCCAGTAGCCGTTTGGTGATCGGGCCGACCTGGCCGTCGCCGACGGTGTGGCCGTTGAACTTCGTCGCCGGCATGATGCAGTAGGGCGTCGAGGTGAAGAACATCTCGTCTGCCGTCGCGAGATCATAGGGCAGCAGCGTGGTTTCCTCGGTCGGGATGCCGAGCTGTTGCGCCAGTTCCAACGCGGTGGCGCGGCTGACGCCGGCGAGGCAGTTAACGGTCGAGGGGGTGCGCAGCACGCCTTTGGTGACGCAGAAGATGTTGCCGCCCTTGTTCTCGGCGACGTGGCCATCGAGATCGAGGATGACGCTCTGGGCCAGCGGGTCGACGAGCTTCGCTTCCATTTCGGCGAGCGTGTAGGCGAGGCGGCTGCGGTTCTTGATGCGGGGGTCGAGCGACTGGCTCGGCACCATGCGGCTCATCGGGGTCACGGCGTGGCAGCCGGTCGAATAGAAATCCACCCAGGGCAAGAGGTTCATCGGCTGGGTGAAGATCATCACCGTGGCAGCGCCCAGTTGCTTGGTCGGATCGGCACCGGCGACCGACAGGCCGCGCGAGATGTTGTGGACGATCCAGGCGTCTTCGTGCGGCGCGTAGCCGGAGCGGTTCGCCTCGAACACCTCTGATGTCACCCGCTTCATTTCGGCCGGGCTCATCTGCGGATCGATGCGGGTCAGCTTCAGCGACTGGTAGAGCCGCTCGATATGCTCGTCGAGCTTGAACGGGACGTGACAGAAGGTGCGGGTGGATTCCGTCATCGTGTCGCCGAGCATGATGGCGCTGTCGAAGATGGAAATCCGGGCTTCGGGCTCGGGGACGAGTTCGCCGGAGATGTAGACCAGTCGCGTCATGGCTTGCCTCAGGCGGTCAGGACGATGGGGGCATTCAGTTCAAAGACGATGCCGTCGTCGGTGGGGCCGGCGTCGGAGCGCCACATCATCATGCCGACTTCGGCCGGGCGATCGAGCACGGTGAGCCCGGCATGCCAGACGTTGCGATGGATGCAGACGGCGTCTTCGGGGCCGGCGAGGAAGGCGTGATAGTCGGCGAGGTCCGGGGTGCCGTCGGGCAGGGTCGGGGCGAGCAGAACGATCCAGCGGCCGACCTTCAGCGGCACGAAGGTCTGGGTCGAGTGCGGGTGGCGCTCGAGGAAGGTAATGCTGATTGCCGCGGGATCGACGGGCTGCGGGCAGAGCACCGCGAAGTCGTGGTGACCGGGGACGTCGCCCGGCTCCAGCACGGCGGGAATGGTGGTGAACTTGCCGTCCGTGGCGCGGACGAGGGTGGCGAAGGGCGCGAGGTCGGCGGAGGCGAGCGGTGGGAGCGACATGGGGGCTCTCAGTTGAGACGGGTGAAGCCGCTATGGGCGATGGGGCCCTTCAGCAAGGCCTTGATATCGCGGCCATCTTCGCATTCGCGGATGGTCAGGAAGATCGGCTCGAGGGCGGCGAAGTAGGCGTCGACGATCTCGGGGGTGTGCTCAGTGCAGGTGTAGACGCTGGTGGCGGCGAGGTAGCCAGCGGCCAGCATCTCCTGGGTGATCAGGGTTTTGTAGGCCTGGCCGTTGGGCGATTTGATGCTGAAGCCGGTGAGGGCGGGGACGCCTGATGTGACCAGAGGGAGGCCTAACTTCTGACCAAGCGCCTGCCATCGGCTAGTGATAGTCCGGCCGATGTCCGTGATCTTCTGCCAGGATTGCTCCTGTTCCATTACGTCGAGCGTCGCGAGCGCAGCGGCCGAGCCG
>JBKJMF010000460.1:0-5603 GCA_046596525.1 Devosia sp.
GCAGCTTTGAGGTCAGCCCAGACATCGTCCCGTGGTTCGTAGCCGATCCACTCGCGGGCTTCCTCGAGCTCCCAGGCCATGCCGGTGTTGTTCGACATGCCGGAGACGACGATCGCCGGAGCCGGCCATTTGCTGGCGTCGGCGCGCAGTGCGGCATCCATCAGGCGCAGGTGGTCGGCGTTGGACAGCCACATGTTGCGGTACCACAACGTGTTGCGCTTGATTACCGCCTCATCGGCTTCGCCGCGATCGCCGCCGCCGCTGCCGGCCAGCGTCTTGGCAAGATTCTCCCCGCGCTGGCACCAGCCGATGCGGGTCGAAACCGCGGTGATGCGGCCCTCGGTCGCCGCAGCGCGGGCGGCGCAGACGCGCTCGCCCAGCACCTTGGTGGCGCCGTAGGCAGAGCCCCACTTGTAGCCCTCGGCATCGCGGTAGCGCGTGCCGCTGATCTGCGGCGTCGACATGCGGAGCTTGCCGTCGGCCGGCAGGTCAGCGTCCTTGTAGCCACCCATGGCGTGGTTGGACGAGGCAAAGATAAAGCGGCAGGGCTTGGAGCCGCCGCCCGCCTGCTCGAGGAGGTTGGCGGTCATGTCGAACGAAGCGGCCGACTCGGACCAGCTCGAGGTTGGCGCCGGGTTGGCCGACGCATAGTGGACGATGCCGTCCGCCGCCTGGGCTTCCTTGCGCCAGCGCTCGTCGTGCGGGTCGGCGAGGTCGGCGACCACCGCTCTGGTCTTCTTGCCTACGGCGAAGGGCTTCACGTCGATGGCGACGATTTCCTCAACCCAGTCCGCCGTCTCCAGGTGCTCCCTGAGTTTGGTGCCCAGGTTTCCGGCGCCCCCGGTAATCACTACCCGCATAGTCGTCTCCTCTTTGACGGGGTTGTCCACCCGTCACCCAACCCGCGTATAACACCCCCCGCGTCAGTCGTTACAGCGGAGAGCATCATGCAGATCGGTATTGTCGGGTTAGGCCGGATGGGTGGCAATATCGCCAAACGGCTGATGCGCTCCGGTCATGACGTGGCGGTCTACGACATCGACGCGAGTACGAGGGCGGCGTTGAGTAACGACGGTGCCCGGCCGGCCGAGACGCTGGAGGCCCTCGTCGCCTCGCTCACCGAAAGCCCGCGCGCGATCTGGGTGATGCTGCCGGCAGGCAAGATCACCGAAGGCACCATCGCGCATCTCGCCTCCTGCCTCGCGCCGGGCGACATCCTGATCGATGGCGGTAACTCCTACTACAAGGACGATATCCGCCGTGCCGCCGAGTTGCAGAAGACCGGCATCCGCTATGTCGATGTCGGCACCTCCGGCGGCGTCTGGGGGCTCGAGCGCGGCTACTGCCTGATGATCGGCGGCGAAAAAGCCGCGGTCGATCACCTCGATCCGATCTTCGCGGTGCTGGCGCCGGGCAAGGGCGAGATCGAGGAGACCCCCGCGCGCGCCGGGTTCGATCCACGTGTCGAGCAGGGCTACATCCATGCGGGGCCGGCAGGTGCCGGGCATTTCGTCAAGATGGTGCACAACGGCATCGAGTACGGGATGATGCAGGCCTATGCCGAGGGCTTCAACATCCTCGAAAGCAAGAATGCCGACGTGCTGCCGCCAGGCGAGCGCTTCGAGCTCAATGTCGCCGATATCGCCGAGGTGTGGCGGCGCGGCTCGGTAGTGACCTCATGGCTGCTGGATCTATCGGCCATCGCGCTGGCCAAGGATCCGAAACTGGATGGCTTCTCCGGCCACGTGGCGGATTCCGGTGAAGGCCGGTGGACGGTCGAAGCCGCGATCGAGGAGGCGGTCCCGGCCGAGGTACTCACCGCCGCGCTGTTCACCCGCTTCCGCTCACGCCAGGAGCACAACTTCGCCGAGAAGATGCTGTCGGCGATGCGGCTCGGCTTCGGCGGCCACAAGGAGCAGAACTAAGGCGCCTTGTCCGCCATGGCGGCGCAGATGTTGGCGACGCCGGCGAACTGAGCCCGCTGTTCGGGCGTCGGATCGGTCGCCGCCACTGCTTCCCAGAGGTTGTCCTTGTCCACCTGCTCCACGGCGCAGCCGCAATAGCGGTCGCAGCGGGCAATGTCGGAACCGGTGCCGAGGCAGCTCTGGGTGCAGCTTTTAACGAAGCCCTGCGACTGGGTGAGTACCGGTGGCGACAGCACTGGCGCCTGCAACTGCGCCAGCCCGAAGAACGCCGCGATGAGCAGCGGCTGGTGCACCACATAGATCGGCAAGCTCCAGCGGCCCATGAACGCCAGCGCCTTGGCCGCCGGCTCATTGCTGTGGAAGTGCCCCAGGTCCTCGGCAAGCCGGGAGGCGAGGATCACCCGCATCGCAGCGATGCCGAGCAGCACCACGCCGAACCACGGGAAGATCGGCACCACGTCACTGGTCGGCGGCGAGGTCGGCCAGAAGCCGATCCAGCCCAGCTCGCGGGTGGCAAAGATCGGATCGTTGTAGAGGAAATTGGCCGCGATCACCGCGACGCCAAGCGCCGCGACGAGCAGCGGCGGCAGGCGCAGGAAGGCAAGTCCAACAAGCGAGAACAGCGCGATGGCATGCAGCACGCCGAAGAACACGAAGAAATCGGGGAACATCCAATATGTGCCGGCCGTCACCAGCAACGCGCAGGCGACCAGCACGGCAAAACGGCGCCAGAGACGGTCCCAGCGGATGGCCCTGCCATGCGCCAGCACCAGCCCCGCCCCGACCAGCAGCAGGAAGCTCGAAAGGATCGACTTCTGGAAGATCACCCAGCCGAGGTCAGTGGTGACATCGACCGGCGAATAGCCGAAATAGTAGAGGTCCCAGGCGATGTGGAACACGACCATGGCGATGATCGCCACGCCGCGCAGGATATCGAGCAGCTGGTAGCGGGGACGCGTCCCGCTGCTCACGTCACGACTCACTCGCTTCGTCTCCCGCTTCGCCTATCGGCGACCATAGTGGAACGGCCGTGGTGCTCAAGCGGTGAGCTAACCGCGGCCGCGATAGCCGGGCACGCCCTGCTCGGGCAGCCACAGGTTGGCCGGCGCCGCGCCGGTCTGCCAGAACACATCGATCGGGATGCCGCCGCGCGGATACCAATAGCCGCCGATCCGCAGCCAGCGCGGCTCAAGCGCCTCGACCAGGCGCTTGCCGATCTCTACCGTCGTCGCCTCGTGGAAGGCGCCGTGGTTGCGGTAGGAGAACATGAACAGCTTCAGCGATTTGCTCTCGATCATCCACTGGTCGGCGACATAGTCGATGACCAGGTGCGCGAAATCCGGCTGCCCGGTGATCGGGCAGAGCGCGGTGAATTCCGGCACGGTGAAGCGGATCAGGTAGTCGATGTCGGGGTGCGGATTGGGCACCCGGTCGAGCACGGCGTTCGCGGGGTCGACGGGAATATCGGCCGGGCGGCCGAGGACGGACGTATCCATACTGTTCTCCAATGTCGCGCCCGGCAGATGACCGGGGACGGGAGTTTCGGGCTGCGACCGGCAGGTGGCCGGCGCGATGCCTCCCATACGCGCCTGCCGACGGCGCGACCAGCGGAATCGCGTGCTTCGCATCGCCGCAAAGCTCGGCTACCATCGGCCTCATGTGTTCGGGCGGGTTGAGTTGATGGAGCAGATTCTCGTGGCGGCGGCGACGCTGCCGGTCAGTGTATTGGGACCGCGTTCGGTGCTGGTGAGCGAAGGCGCACGCACCGGCAAGCTCTACATCCTCAAGTCCGGCGATCTCGAAGTGCTGCGCGACGGCAGCACGGTGGCGGCGATCGGCGAGCCTGGCTCGGTGATCGGCGACATGTCGGCACTGCTCGACCTGCCGCATTCAGCAACGGTGCGGACGCGCAATGGCGCCGAAGTGCATGTCGCCGAGGATGCCGACGCGTTCCTCGACCAGCACCCAGCGGCGGCGCGTCACATTGCAAGGCTGCTGGCGGCGCGGCTGCACAAGACTACGGCGCTGCTCGTCGATATGCGCAAGCAAGCCAAGGTCCGTGAGGACCAGGTGATGTTCGACAGGATCTTCGCTCTACTCGAATAGCAGGAGTTAGTCTGGTGGCGGGTCAAGAGACGGAAAGCTGGCTGAAGTTCGACTTCTTCCCTGCTGGCACGGAGCTCATCGTGCAGGGCGGGCAGGCGGGCGGCAGCATCATGGTGCTGAAGGAAGGTGAGGTCGAAGTGCTGCGCGACGGCAAGTTCGTCTCGACCATCAAGCAGCCCGGCGCCATCTTCGGCGAAATGAGCGTGCTGCTGGAGCGGCCGCACTCCGCGACCGTGCGGGCCGTCACCGACGTGCAGCTCTACGTCATCAATGACGCGCTGACCGTGCTCGAGGCGCATCCATCCTGGCTGCTGCAGATCGCGCGGCTCCTGGCGCAACGCGTCAACTCCACCACCGCGCAACTGGTGGCGCTGCGGAGCCGGGAGGGCGATGAGGACGACGTTCTCGTGCTCCCCACCAACGTTTTCTCCTCCTGGGCGGATCCGCAGATATGACCGACAAGCCCAAGCTCGCCATTACCTACTGCACGCAGTGCAACTGGCTGTTGCGCGCCGCCTGGATGGCGCAGGAAGTGCTGACGACCTTCAGCCTCGAAATGGGCGAGGTGACGCTGGTCCCGGGCACCGGCGGCATCTTTGAAATCCACCTCGATGGCGCGCTGATCTGGGAGCGCAAGCGCGATGGCGGCTTCCCCGACGCCAAGCAGATCAAGCAACTGGTGCGCGACCGGATCGACCCCGGCCGTGACCTCGGCCACATCGATCATCCACATGGCCCTGCCGCCAAGCACGGGCATTCCGGATAATCGGCGCGCTTCAGTACCCTGTTTCAGAAAATTCAGTTGAGGCTGGAAGGACCTGCCGGATATGGTCCCGCCAATGCCGGCAGGGGTAATATTGGCCGGCGCCAGCCATTCCGGGAGAACGCCGCCTCATGAAAACCTTGCTCACGCTACTTGCCGCGCCATTGCTGGCGCTTGGCCTCGCGCTACCTGCCCACGCCCAGACGCTGCCCGATCTCGCCGGCCGCACCATCACGGCCGTCACCGAGAACGCCTATTACCCTCTCAACTTCGTCGACAAAGCGGGCGCGGGCATCGGGCTCGAATACGACGTGATCAACGAGGTGGCGAAGCGCCTCAACGCCAAGGTCGAGTGGAACCTCTCGGCTTGGGACGTGATGATCGAGGCGGTGCGCACCGGCCAGTTCGACATCGGCGCCGATGGCATCACCATCAACGCCGAGCGCGAAGAGCAGATCGATTTCACCAAGCCGTTCATCACCGTCGAGCAGTATTTCCTCGTGCGTGGCGATGAAGCCCGCATCACCGGCGTCCAGAGCTTCAAGGACGACGCCACCCTGCTGTTCGGCGCGCAGGCCGGCACCTCGGCGTTCTACACCGCGATCTATGACGTGCTCGACGGCGACGAAGCCAACCCGCGGGTCAAGCTGTTCGACACCTTCGGCGCTTCGGTGCAGGCGCTGAAATCCGGCGACGTCGATGCCGTGATCGCCGACCAGTCGGCCGCCGCCGGCTATATCGGCGCCGATCCCGGCGCCTTCAAGCAGGTCGGCGAGCCGATCAAATCCGAACCGCTCGGCTTCATCCTC
>JBKJMF010000485.1:0-5368 GCA_046596525.1 Devosia sp.
TTCGTCGGCCTCGATCAGCGCCTGACGGTCGGCAACCGGGATCTGGTAGTAGTCGGGATGGATTTCGCTGAAGGCGAGGAATCCGTGACGGTTGCCGCCATACTCAATGAAGGCCGCCTGGAGCGAAGGCTCCACCCGCGTCACCTTGGCGAGGTAGATATTGCCTCGCAACTGCCGCCGTTGGGCGGATTCGAAATCGAATTCCTCGAGCTTATTGCCGTTGGTTACGACAATCCGCGTCTCTTCCGGGTGGATGGCATCCACCAGCATGCGCTTTGTAGCCATAAAGCAAGTCTCCGCGCCTTCGCGCGCCGACACCGATCGACCGGCGAGCCGGTCCTCCTGGCGTGGCGCCATGCGAGGCGAATGGTTCTAGAAGGGAAGCGCCAGAGGCGCCGGTAAAAGCGACGGCGCGAGCGCCGCCACGAGACTGGAGAGCGAAGGCAGCCGGGACTTCGACGACAAAAGCGCAACCGCTGTTCGGGATCGCGTCACTCTTTGTCTGCCCGATGGCCATCAGACCTCTTCCTTGAGAGCAGGCCAGCGAAAATCCAACCGCCTGTTCTTCGACCCCGAGGGATCGAGATTCTATCGCGAGGCGCCAAATGTGCCGCACTTCAGACCGGGGTCACCTGGGTGATTTCCGATCCGCCGCTGCCAACCAACCGCGCCAGAGGCGCCGATTGCGCCGCTCTAGCATATGGTGGCGGTAGCAGGCCGCCTCAAGATGGCTTTAGGGTTGTTGCCGCAAATTGGCAACAGGAAACTCAAAACCCACCGGTACGGGGCCGTTCCAAGTCGATCACATTATTGCATTGTCGACGCGCGGTGCGTAACGCCGCAGAATCGCCTGAGTGATCTGGCGTCTTGCGTGAAATTTAGGGGAGCGATGCTGCCTTGTTGAAATCTGCCTGCTCCCGCGGTCATGCCGCCGGGTTTGCTGGGTTCGCAGCGATTGTGCTGGTCCTTGTGGCTAGCTTGTTCGCGGCGCATCCGGCCTTCGCCCAGCTCGAATCGATCGAGGACTATCCCGATGTCATCGATGCGCGCGTCACCGCGACGCCGCAGCGGGCGCGTTTGATCATCGATCTTTCGGGGCCGACCGAGTTCGCCATCGTCTCGCTCGATGCGCCCAACCGCATCGCCATCGACGTGAAAGCGTTCGAGTTGAAGATACTGGCTCCGGCCGACGTGGCAGGGAACGGGATCGTCATCGGCTACACCGTCGAGATGGCCGAAAAGGGCAGGGCGCGCACTATGCTCACCCTCTCCGAGCCAGCGCAGGTGCAGCAGGCCTATATCCTCGATGCCGTCGCCGACCAGCCGGCGCGCCTGGTGGTGGATATCATCACCGCTACCGCCGACGAGTTCGCCACCAAGGTGGCCGCCGATCTTGCTGCGTCGATCGCCAATCAGGGTGCGGCCCCCGTCACCGCCTCCACCGATCCGGGCACTCACGCGCCGGTCACCGCGACGCGACCCCTGGTCGTGCTCGATCCGGGCCACGGCGGCGTCGATAACGGCGCCAGCGCCCCCAACGGCACCCATGAGAAGGACATTACCCTCACCTTCGCTCTGCAATTGCAGAAGGTGCTGATCGATTCCGGTCGCTTCGATGTGGCACTGACCCGCGAGGACGACACCTACCTGTCGCTCAACGAGCGCGTCGATCTCGCCCGCCAGAACAAGGCCGACATCTTCATTTCGCTCCACGCCGACAGCTTCCAGGAGGCCGACATCCGCGGCGCCAGCGTCTATACCCGCGACGAGAACGCCACAGACGTGCTCGACAAGGTGCTGGCCGACGGCGAGAACCGCTACGATATCGTCGCCGGCTTTGCCATTCCGCAAGCCACGCCGGCGGTTATGGACATCCTCGTCGACCTGATGCGGCGCGAGATGCGAAAGTCGAGCTTCCTCGCCGCCGAGGCCATCGTCCATCAGCTTGAGCCGAGCGTGGCGCTGCGGCGCTTCCCGGTGCGCCAGGCCGATTTCTTCGTGCTGCAGGCCCCTGACGTGCCCTCAGTGCTGGTCGAGCTCGGTTTCCTCTCCAACGCCTCCGACATCGCCAACCTGCAGCAGTCCGACTGGCGCGACCGCGTCGTCGATGCGCTGGCGCGCGGCATCGCCGATTATTTCGACAGCACGCAAAAATCGGCCGTGGCGACGCAGTGACGTTTTCACCACTGCGGAGCTCGCAAGTTCTTGATATGGCGGGCTCGTCCACATTTCCGCCCTTGTCTGGTATGATTCCGCAGTATTCCGCGCTTTGTCCGTTCCTTCCGACGGCGCCCGCTCCAAGGTTCACGATCTGATGCTCAGACTTTTCGGCTGGCTCTTCGGTTTCGGCGTGTTTTGCGCTCTGGGTGCGGTCGCGGTTGCCGCGGTCTACCTCAATCAGCTGAATTCGACGCTGCCCGACTACACCGTGCTGAAGGACTATCAGCCGCCGGTGACGACTCGCGTCCATGCCGCCGATGGGACGCTGCTCGCCGAATACGCCCGCGAGCGCCGGCTGTTCCAGCCGATCGAAACCATCCCGCCGCTGATCATCAACGCCTTCATCTCGGCCGAAGACAAAGACTTCTATACCCACTCGGGTATCGCCGTGGATGGCGTGGTCCGCGCTCTGCGCGACAACGTCATGGCCCGCATCGACGGCAATGACTCGATCCAGGGCGGCGGCTCGACCATCACCCAGCAGGTGGCGAAGAACTTCCTCCTCACCTCCGAGCAGACCTGGGATCGCAAGATCCAGGAAGCCATCCTGGCGCTGCGCATCGAGTCGACCTTCTCGAAGAACAAAATCCTCGAACTCTACGTCAACGAGATCTTCCTGGGCCTCAACTCCTACGGCGTGGCCGCCGCGGCACTCAACTACTTCGACAAGGCGCTGTACGAGTTGACGCTCAGCGAAGCCGCCTATCTCGCCGCGCTCCCCAAGGGCCCGAACAACTACCATCCGTTCCGCCGCCCCAAGCAGGCCATCGAGCGCCGCAACTGGGTGATCGACCGCATGATCGAGAATGGCTACGTCACCGCCGAAGAGGCCGCGGCCGCCAAGGCCGAGCCGCTCAACGTCAAGCCGCGCACCTCGGGCAGCCAGCTGTTCTCGGCGGAGTACTTCACCGAGGAAGTGCGCCGTCAGCTCGGCAAGCTCTACGGCGAGGCCGAGCTTTATGGCGGCGGCCTCAGCGTGCGCACCACGCTCGACCCGCATTTGCAGGAATATGCCCGCCGCGCCCTGATGGACGGCCTCATCAACTACGATCACGGCGAAGGTTTTCGCGGGCCGGTAGCGAGCGTCGATATCTCCAGCGACTGGGGCGTCGCGGTCAACGCCATCAAGCCGCTCAGCGACGTGCCCGAGTGGACCCTCGCCGTGGTGCTGGAGATGGGTGCCAATGAGGGCCGGATCGGCCTGCGGCCCGCGACCGACGTCGAGGGCAAGGTCTCTGCCGATCGCCTCACCGGCACGCTCGCCGGCCCCGATACCAAGTGGGTGAGCAAGAAGCTCGGCGGCCTGTTGAAGCCCGGCGACGTCATCTACGTCTCCAAGGTCGCGGACAAGGAGGGCGCCTACGTACTCGAGCAGGTGCCCGAACTCGAGGGCGCACTCGTCGCCATGGACCCGCGCACCGGCCGCGTGCTGGCCATGGTCGGCGGCTTCTCCTACGCCGAATCCGAATTCAACCGCGCCACCCAGGCGATGCGCCAACCCGGCTCGTCGTTCAAGCCGATCGTCTACTCGGCGGCGCTCGACAACGGTTACACCCCGGCCTCGGTGGTGCTCGATGCACCGATCGAGATCGTCAACGGCGACGGCTCGATCTGGCGGCCGGAGAACTATGCGCAGGAATTCTACGGCCCGCAGACGCTGCGTCGCGGCATCGAGCGCAGCCGAAACGTCATGACGGTGCGCCTCGCCAAGGATCTCGGCATGCCGCTGATTTCCGATTATGCGATCATGTTCGGCGTCTACGACACGCTGAATCCGGTGCTGGCCATGGCGCTCGGCGCCGGCGAGACCACCGATATGCGCATGACCTCGGCTTACGCGACCATCGCCAATGGCGGCCGCAAGATCGTGCCGACGCTGATCGACCGCATCCAGGACCGTTACGGCAAGACCATCTACAAGCATGACGAGCGCGTCTGCGATGGCTGCGTCGCCGAGGGCTGGAACCAGCAGGGCGAGCCGCTGATCATCGACAATCGCGAGCAGGTGCTCGACCCGATGACCGCCTACCAGATCACCTCGATGATGGAAGGCGTGGTGCAGCGCGGCACCGGCACCGGCGCCAAGAGCCTTGGCCGCCCGGTGGCCGGCAAGACCGGTACCTCCAACGACTACAAGGACGCCTGGTTCATCGGCTTCACGCCCGAACTGGCCGTCGGCGTCTATGTCGGCTTCGATACCCCGCGCAACATGGGCCGCCAGTCGACCGGTGGTGAGATGGCCGTGCCGATCTTCACCGAGTTCATGGCCAAGGCCCTGAAGGGCAAGCCGCCGACGCCGTTCAACATGCCTGGCGGCATGGCGCAGGTCTGGATCGATCCGGGCACGGGCGTGAAGGCCAATGGCGGCGACCAGGCGATCTACGAGGCGTTCAAGCCCGGCACCGGCCCGAACCTCGTGACTTCGGTGATCGGCGTCGACTCCAATGCCTTCCAGGCCATCCAGTCCGGCCAGGATCCGGCCGCCACCGACATGACGCTGGGTCGCGGCGGGCTGTTCTAGCCGATGATCGTCACGTATCCCGACCCAAGGCTCAACCGAAAGGCCGAGCCGCGGCCGGTGGACGACGGCCTCAAGGCGATCGGCAACCGGCTGCTCGAGGCCGTGAGGGCGGCCAACGCCTATGGCCTCGCCGCAATACACATCGGCGTCGTCGCGCCGGTGGTGGTGATCAGCGCCGACGCAGACCCGGCGAAGCGCGACTATATTGTCCTCTACAATCCCGAGATCCGCGCCACCGCCGACACCACAGCCACTGGCCCCGAAGGCTCCGTCTCGATGCCCGGCGTCGAAGTGGAGATCGTCCGCCCGATCTGGGCCGAAATCGCCTGGGACGACGAATTCGGCACCCAGCAGCAGCGCCGCTTCGAAGGCCTCCCCGCCCGGATCGCCCAGCACGAGATCGACCAGATGGATGGCGTGTTCTTCCTCGACCGCCTGTCGCGGCTGAAGCGGGAAATGGTGCTCAAGAAACGGAAGAAGCGCGGCGAGAGGTAACCCGCAAGCCTTCTTGCACCGGCGCGTCCCCGATGCTATCGAGCGCGCCGGGCCGGCATAGCTCAGTTGGTAGAGCAACTGATTTGTAATCAGTGGGTCGCGAGTTCGATTCTTGCTGCCGGCACCATTCAA
>JBKJMF010000517.1:0-3088 GCA_046596525.1 Devosia sp.
GCTCGTCAGGATCGACACGTGATGCAACATCAGTTGCGGCATAGCTCCCTCCAGCACTGCTCACGGCGGGAACATACGATAGCCACGGCGGCGCCGCCAGATCGTCCCTCTGGCCAGCGGCGGCGGCGGGTGCTAGGCGAAAACTTTGCGAAACGGAGCCCGACATGGCCGCCCCATTCGAAATCGATTTTGACGGTGCCCTGATCCGCGGCGAGGCCGATGGCTTCGGTATCCCGGTGGTGTTCCTCCATGCCGGCGTCGCCGATCGCCGCATGTGGTCCGAGCAGATGCGGGAACTGGCGGCTGGGGGCTATCACGTCATCAGCTACGACCGGCGCGGCTACGGGCAGACCGAGACAGCGGACGTGCCGTTCAATCACCTCGTCGATCTCGAGGCGGTGCTCGACCGGCTGAGCGTCCATGCCGCGGTGCTAGTCGGCTGCTCGATGGGCGGCGGCCTCGCCATCGATTTTGCCCTGGAGCATCCGGAGCGGACCGTTGGACTGGTGCTGGTCGGCACCGCGGTCACCGGCGCGCATGGGTACGAAGTCCCCGAGGAGGTCGAAGAACTCGAGGACGCGATCAACTATGCGCGCGAGCGCGGCAATCTCGATACCATTAACCGGGTGCAGGCGCACTTGTGGCTCGATGGACCGGGCAGCCAATCCGGCCGAGTGCAGGGCGCGCCGCGCGACCTATTCTTCGAGATGAACGCCATCGCCCTCAACCACCCCAAGCTGACGCAGGAAGAGCTGCCCGACGACGCCTTCGACAACGTCTCGGCGATCACGGCGCCGACGCTGTTGATGGTCGGCGAACTCGATTGCCCCGACATCATCGCCATCCACGAGGATCTCTCCGAGGAAATCGAGAACGCCTTCGCGGTGATCCTTGAGGACACGGCGCACCTGCCTAGCCTCGAACGCCCCGACCTGTTCAACCCGCTGCTGCTGGAATTCCTCGAGGCCGTGACCGGGCTGGCCGACGACGTTGGGGAGGAGGCGGAGGAGTAGTAGCCGGCTACGCGGCCGCCACCCGCCCGAAACTCCGCCGGAACGCACCCGGGCTCACGCCCGTCCGCGCCCGGAAATGATGCCGCAGCGTCTCCTGGCTCCTGAACCCGCTGGCCTCGGCGATGGCGTCGAGGGCGAAGTCGGTGGTCTCCAGCAGTTCCTTGGTGCGTTCGACGCGTTCGGCGATCAGCCAGGTCAGCGGGCTGAGGCCGGTGGCGTCGTTGAAGTGTCTGATCAACGTGCGCTCGGAAAGCACTGCCAGCTCAGCCATCCGGGCGATGCTCCAGTCCTCGTCCAGCCGCCCACGCAGCGCATCGAGCAGCGGGCCGATGCGGCCACGCCGTTCCTTCGCCACTGGCCGCGCGACAAACTGCGCCTGGCCGCCGTCGCGATGCGCGGGCAGCACGAGGCGGCGGGCCACGGTGTTTGCAACCTCGGCGCCAAAGTCCTGGCGCACGATGTGGAGGCAAAGGTCGATGCCGGCGGCTGATCCCGCGGCGGTGAGCAGGTTCCCGTCCTCGGAATAGAGGATATCCGGCAGCACCTCGATCGACGGAAACTCGGAGCGCAGGGTGTCGGCGTAGCGCCAGTGTGTCGTCGCCCGGCGTCCCTCCAGCAGGCCTGACCGAGCGGGGACGAACACCCCCGAGCAGAGCGTCGCGATGCGGGCGCCGCGAGCATGCGCCGCCCTGAGCGCCGCGATCAGTGGTTCCGGCACCGGTATCTTCGCGCCACGCCAGCCGGGGACGACGATCAGCCCGGCATGCTGGAGCCGGCTCAAATCGTGGTTCGCGTCGACGCTGATGCCGCCGGTGGCGCGGTAGGGCCCGGGCTCAATGCCCACGACCTCGTGGCTGTACCAGTCGAGATGCGCGAACTCGGGGCGCGGCAGCCCGAAGACTTCGACGGCGATGCCGAACTCGAACATGCAGAGCTGGTCGTAGGCGAGGATGGCGACGTGGCGGTTGGGCTTGTCCATGATGGCGGTATCTTACCGCATATTGGCATTTCCGCCACTCACGGCTCACGCCATTTTCCGGCAAGTTCCCGCATCCAACGCCTGAGGAGGCTGGAATGCCAAGCAATGTCTCGTTTTTCCCCGCCGCCGCGTCCACCGAGGCGCAGCTGCATTTCTCTCGCAAGCTCGGTTTCGAGACTGATTGCTGGGACGTACACGATGCGCTCGGCCGTGGGGCGCAGGACTTCGTGCTGCTCGATGTGCGCAGCCCGGCGCTCTATGCCGAGGGGCATGTGCCGGGCGCACTCAACTTGCCGCATGGCAAGATCACTGCCCGCAAGATGGCGGAATGGCCGGACGGCACGCTGTTCGTCACGTATTGCGCCGGTCCACACTGTAACGGTGCCGACAAGGGAGCGCTGCGGCTCGCCGAACTCGGCCGGCCGGTCAAGCTGATGATCGGCGGGGTCACCGGCTGGCTGGATGAGGGCTTTGCGCTGGCCACCGGTGCAGAAGCTGGGAGAGTTGCTGGATTTGCTGAAGCGGCGGAATAGCTTCTGCCTCCGTTCAAATTCCGTGGTTGGCAGCGATTGTGGCTTGCCAGCCGCGCCGCTCCAAAGACAAGCTCCGCCCGAACACATCCTTGGGAAGGCTCGCAAATGAACAAGATTATCCTCGGCGCCATCGCTTCGGCGCTGGTGCTCGTGACGCCGGCGCTTGCCTGCGACACCGTCACCAGCACGAAGGTGAAGCTCAGCGCCTGTATCGACACCACCGGCTGGGCGACGCAGACGCCGGCGGGCGACCAGGAGTTCCTCTACTACTCGAGCGATGAGACCATCGGGTTCGCCGTCATCAACGAGACGGGCGCCTGGCCGGTCTCGCAGTTCCGCGAGGCTATCCTCACCAATGCGGCGGCTGCGGCGGCCGATGCCAAGCCGGAGAACGTCACGATCGTCAGCGAGCGGCTGGAGAATATCGGCGGCAAGGTCTGGAACGTCATCGAGTACCAGGTGGTGACCACCGACGCGCCGCTGCTGTTCCAGAACTTCTACTATGTGCAGCCGGGCTTCGGCTCGACCCAGTTCGTCTACTGGAGCATTCCGGAAGGTGGCAC
>JBKJMF010000074.1:0-5695 GCA_046596525.1 Devosia sp.
GATACGGCAGCCCCAGGAACACCGCCATCACGGCGATCACCGCCAGCCCGGCCATGGTCGCCGTCCGCCGGCTCCCGAACCGGTCGGACATCCGTCCCGCCGTGGCGCTGCAGGCGATTGCCCCGATGCCGCCACTGAGCAACACCAGCGGCAGTGTCTCGTAGCCGACGCCGGCCGCCGTCATCAGGGCGCTGATATAGACGATCAGCGGCGACGACCCGATCATGAAGACCAGCGTCGACAGCAGTGCTGTACCGATCGCCGGGTTGCGCACCACCCTGAGCCGCTCGGCGATGGACATCGCGTCGCCGGGCATGCCGCGCGGCAGCTTCACATACAGCGCCAGCGCCGCGAGCGACGCCATGATCGCCAATGCCACATACTCGATGCGCCAGCCGCAATTCACCGCCAGCAGCGCGCCCAGCGGCACGCCCGCCAGCGCCGCGATAGCCTGCCCCATGCTGATCACCTGCATGTAGCGACCGCGCTGGCCTGTTGGAGCCAGCATCGCCGCCGTCGCCATCGCCGTCCCGGTATAGGTCCCTGCCGCCACCGCCAGCACCGTGCGGATCACCACCAGGCCCTCGAAGAACGGCATCACCACCATCAGCAGCGCGCAGACCGCCAGCCCGAACTCCGACCAGGCCAGAATGCGCCGCCGCCCTACCCCGCCGAGCAGCAGTGCCAGCAAGGGCGGCCCGAACGCATAGGCCAGCGAGTAGAACAGCACCAGCAGGCCCGCCTGCCCTAGGCTCACCCCCAGGTCAGCGCTGATCAGCGGCAGGATGCCGGCAATCAACCCGCCCTCAATGGCGCCGACGAAGGCCGCCAGCGACAGCCAGAACAACCGAGAATCCATAGTATCTCCCTACGGATACACTTACGGGGTTGTACCGGAGATTGGGAGAGGTGCGCCGCCCTGGATGATCTCAATCCTACGACCCGGAGCCGAACGAGCTCCCAAATCCACTGACGAGAATGACCAGGCCGAGCATCAGGATCGCGATGCCCGTTGCCTCGCGGCGGCTGGTGGTCTGAGCGAACAGGCGCCCGGAGATCAGGCCGGCGAAGATCACCTCGATCAGCCCCAGCGTGCGTACCGGGGCCGGACTCGACAGCGCAAACGCGAGGAACCAGTTGAGCGAGGCCAGCGCGCCGAGAAAGCCCGCCGGGACGGAGGCGCGCCAGGTCCGCAAGACGCCAACGAGAATCTGCCGGTCGTGGAAGAGCAGCCAGGCGGAGAACGTTACGGTTTGTATCGTCAGCGCGATGACCAGCGTCAGGGTGGCTGCCGCGACATAGTCACCGGCTCCCATGGCCGTTATGCCGCCGCGAAAGCCTACCGCCGACATGGCGAAGAACGAGCCGGACGCGATGCCCAGCACCACCGGGCGCCAGGTGAAGGCAACCCCGCTCGTGCGCGGGGGCCAGGACATGACGACCACGCCGATGGTCGCGATCGCCACGGCGATCAGTGGAATTGGGCTCAGGGCCTCGCCGAGGAAGATCAGCGCGAAGACCGCCACCTGGAGCGGTTCGGTCTTGGTGTAGGCCACCGCGACAACGAAGGAGCGCTGCCGCATCGCAGCCAACATCAGGGCGGTAGCGATGATCTGCGTGATCGCACCAGCCAAAGTCCAGAGCAGCGATGTCGTGTTTGGTGCCGGCAGCTGCCCACCGGAAGTCAGCCACACCGCTCCGAGAGCCAGTACGCCGAAGGGCAACCCGTACAGAAACCGGACATGAGTCGCGCCGAGGGTGCCGAGCTGTTCGGTGAGCCTGCGTTGGGAGGCGTTGCGGAGCGTCTGCGCGGTCGCTGCCACCAGCGTGAACACAATCCAGAGCCACGCCGGCGCAGTCGCAAGGGTCATCGGCACGAAATCCTCGGAACGTCAGTCGGTGCCGCAGCAGGCAACCCCCCGACGCTTCTTGCATGGTGCTTCGGCTGCGGCAATGTGTGGCGACCACGCGCTCTCGCGCGGGCGGCTATCGACGGACCAGCAGTCGCGCCAACGCTTCCCTGACCAGCGTCGGGACCTGCTTGGGATCATCCAGATAGGCGCTCTCGAGCAGACCATCCGAGAGGGCGACGAGCAGCGACGCCGTGACCGAGGGGTTCGGGTCTCCATCCGCTGCCAGCAGCTGCCGGAGAACGTCGTGATACCAGGCGCGACGGGCATCGATGGCTTGCCGCACGGGGCTGGCCCCATCGGTGTACTCGGCCGCTGCGTTCAGGAATGGGCAGCCGCGGTAGTCTCCCGCGACGGCGGCGTCGCTGATGCGCCCCAGGATCGCCGCGACCATCTCGCGTGGCGGCTGCTTCGGCAGTGCCGCGACGGCCTCCCGTCCGAGCCGGTCCTGTTCCTCGATGTAGGCGAGGACGAGCTCATCCTTCGAGGGGAAGTGATTGTAGAACGTCGCCTTGGCAACGCCGGCTTCGGCGATGATGCGGTCGATGCCGACGGCATGGATGCCCTTGGCGTAAAAGAGCCGGGTCGCGGTGTCGAGCAGGCGGCGGCGCGCCGGACTGGTCGAGAGAGTGAGATGGGAGACGCTCATCCCTTGACACTACCAGACAGGTCTGTATGTTTCAAATAATATACAGACCTGTCTGTATGTAGAGGAGATTGTCATGCAACCGAATGAAACAGCCGAAATCATGGACCGCTTCAACCAGGCGTTCCTGGAACACGATCCGGCGATCCTCGAAGAGCTGATCGCGTCGGATTGCGTCATGGAGTCGATCCAGCCGGCGCCGAACGGAACGCGCTACGAAGGCTACGATGCCTGCCTCGCGTTCTGGCAGGCCATTGCCACCGACTCCGTGGCCTATTTCGACGTCGAAGACACTATTGCGATGGGCGACCACGCCATCATCCGATGGCGGTTCAATTTCGGCGACGGTGGGTCGGTTCGCGGCGTCAACCTGATGCGGGTTCGCAATGGCCGGATCGTCGAAGCGCTCGGCTACGCGAAATCCCCGGGCCAGGCGACCCCGCTGCCGGACGTGGCCACGGCCTAGCGGCCTGTCGCTAGGCGTGGTGCCCCCCTATGCCCGTCACATACCATGATCCCCACACTGTGACCGCGGCGTCGCTTGCGAGCGCCGCGGTTGATCGACTACGGTCCGCGGGTGTTTCGGGAAACGTGCATGCTCAGGCTGTTTTCGACTTTTCTTCTCCTCCTCGTGGCGACCGTCGCCAGTGCCCAGGAATGGATGTACGAGGACCTGGGCATGCCGATCGCCTATTTCGACAACGGCGATGCGCAGTTCCAGTTCGCCTGCCGCGGCGGCGATCTGGCGATGGGCTTCTGGGTGCGGGCGCCGCACCGGCAGGTCGCCGGGGCGACGGCGATGAACCTCTCGATCACGCCGGACCCGGTGGGCACCGGCGTTTCGGCGACTGCAGGCACCAGCTTCGCGCAGGACATCCCGCTCATCCACAGCGACGGCGCCTCGATGATCGTCCGTGGTCCGGTGGCCCGCCAATGGGCCCGGATCGCCCAGCAAGCGAGCGACGCCATCCGCGTCGCTTATGTGCGAACCAAGTCACAGGGCGGGCTCGAGGTCTTCGACAGCAACGCCTTCGGCGCCAAAGGCTCGTCGGCGGCCATCAAGCGGGTGCTCGATCGTTGCGGGTGACCGGCGTCAAGCGTCCCATGACCGGGGGCAGGTTATCGTCGCTGGGCCATCGACCACCAGCACCAGACGCGCTTGTCTGGCCAGCTCCCAACCCCGGTCCAGCCTGACCGGCAACGCCAACCTTGGCGCCAGGGCCCGTCATGCACTAACATCAAACCTGGATCACCAAACGGGGGCCGGCCATTGGCCGCCGCTCCGGACGCAACGTTCAGTCATCAATCGGCTGGACCGGCAGGAGTGATACAATCATGGACGAGGCATCCATCGCGGACGCGAAGACCGAGGCGGCCCTCGAATGGCTTCGCTTCACGCATCCCGTCAGCGAGCAGTTTGCCGAGCAAGTGCGTCGCACCGACCTTTCCGGCAAGCGTCTCGCCGGTTGGATGCACCTGTTACCCGACACAATCCTGACCGTGATGCCCTTCGTGGAGGCCGGTGTGTCCGTGCGCGTTGGCGCCTGCAACCCCGATAGCACCGACCCTCGCGTGGTCGACTATCTGGCCCGCCATGGCGTCGAGGTCTTCGATGGTCGCCGCGAGCCGCGCGATCTCTACGACGACACACTTCGCCGCTTCGCTGCAGGGCCGCTCGATGTAATCTGCGACATGGGCGGCGAGCTCATCGAAGCCGCCACGTCAGCGGGCACGTCCGTCGCCGGTGCGCTCGAAGCGACGACGACCGGGTTGCACCGGATCAGGCCGCTGCACCTGACCTTCCCCGTGTTCGACTGGAACGGCATCACCCTCAAGGACGCGATCCACAACCGCTTCCACGTCGGCGAGGAGACCTGGCCTGCCTTCGATAGCATCACGGGTCTCTCGCTGTTTGGCCGAAGGATCCTCGTCGTCGGCTTCGGACCGGTGGGGCGCGGCGTCGCAGAACGGGCGCGCAACCTCGGCGCCATCGTCACCGTGGCCGAACGCGATCCCGTCCGCCAGCTTGAGGCGCTGCACTTCGGCTGCCGGACGTTGCCGCTCGGCCCCGCGCTCGCGGAAGCAGACGTCATCGTCACCGCGACCGGCCGCGATGGCGTGCTCGGCGAAGCGGAGCTGAGCCTCTGCCGCGACGGTGCTGTCGTCTTCAACGTCGGGCACAGCAACCGCGAGATCGATGTCGACTGGCTGGACAGGCACGAGCGGCGGACCATGAAGGACCACATCGACCGCTATACGATTGGCGACCGGATACTGTTCCTCCTCAACCGCGGCAGCCTCATCAACATCGCTTTCACCGGCAGCTTTGGGGGCTCCGATAGCTTCGATCCCTTCTCTGCGGTGATGATCCGTGGCTTGCTCTGGCTACTCACCGGTGGTGCCGTAGGCCTCCCGGCCGGCCTGCACGACTATCCACCGGAGCTGGAGCGGGAGGTCGCGACAGCGACGCTCGCTGCCCGGTCTCGATCGTAGCGCTCGCCCGTGAGCGTGGCCGACGTCGTATGGTTGAGAGGAGGTTCCCCATGCAGACCCGCCCGTTTCCATCCGCTCCGGATGCCCGTTCCCCCGCAGGGGCCGAGGTCCGTTACCTGATCGGGGGCGACACAGGCGACATGATCCACTCCACCGTCCCACCAGGTCAGGTGAATCGGGCCACCGTCCACGCCACGGTGAGCGAGTTCTGGCACATTCTCTCGGGCGAGGGGCAGATATGGCGGCGCGACGGCACCAGTGAGGAGACGACCGCTCTGACGGCTGGCGTATCCATCGACATTCCGGTCGGGACCGCATTCCAGTATCGCTGCACCGGCACTGACCCGCTCGAGTTCCTCTGCATCTCCATGCCACGCTGGCCCGGCGACAAGGAGGCGACGGTCATTGCGGGCCCCTGGACGCCGAATGCTCCCGAAGGTTGGTCATAGGCGTCGCGAGATCGGTGGCACCTGGTCACGCGTCGATCCGCGCATTTGATCTGAGGCTGTGGGTGTCCACTTCTGGCGGATATCGTTGATTTAGTCGGCGGTTGATCGGGCGCCGTGGTCGTGATTCCGTCCTGCTGGTGGGGTGCAGGAGGAAGCGACGATGATGGGGATGCAGGTCGAGGCGGCGCAGCTGTTCT
>JBKJMF010000092.1:0-5619 GCA_046596525.1 Devosia sp.
GGGCGCGGCTGGAAGTGGTGCTCCATATTGTCGGTGTGGAGGTCGATCAGTCCGGGCAGCAGATAGTCGCCCTCGAGGTCGATCTCGTTCCCGCCCGGCGTCGCATCACCAACCGCCGTGATGTGCCCATCCGCGATGCTCAGCGCCCCCTCGACGACCGAGTCTTCGAGCACAAGGCGAGCGTTCTTGAGGATGGTGTTCACGTCGATGATCCGGGTTCGGGCGGGTGGCGCGGCAAGACTCAACGCCGAGGAGAGCGAAGTCGACGCGTGTTATGACATGTCGATGACGATTTTGCGTCACCCGGCGAGCCGAGTTGGCTCCCGCTTCGCTGTGCTGCGCTCCTGCTGGAATTCCAGTCGATAGTGCCGCGGCGTCTTGCCCAGCCGTTTCTGAAACGCATCGTAAAGCCGGGCCAGCGAGGTGTAGCCGCACTCGAACGCCACCTCCGCGATCTCCATGTCGGTATCGACCAGGAGCCGCATCGCGTGCTGCAGCCGGTGGCGGCGGATGTACTCGCCGATCGACATGCCCAGCACCTTCTGGAACGCCGCCCCGGCATTGGTGGCGTGGAGCCCCGAGGCCGCAACCACATCACGCACGCTGACCGGACTATCGAGGTGATCGTGGATGAACCGTGTCATCCGCTCCGCCATCGTCACCGCGCGGTGCCCGGAGGGTGACATAGCGGGAGCCGGAGCCCGGCCGCCGGCTCGCGCGATCGACTGCGACCACGAGAGCCGCCGCACCCGCAGCCGCACCTCTTCCTCGAGGATGTGCCGCTGCGCCGTGTCGGCCTCCGACCATTCGCGGGTCCAGCGCGCGAACATATGCCGGTCGCCCTCGTCATGCTCGTGGCTGTAGAACACCTCGCCGTCGAGTATGGCCTGGCGGAAGCCCGGCTCCAGCGGCAGGCTGAGGAAGAACGACAGTGGCATGTAGGCGCAACTGAGCCGCTGCTCGTCGTCGACCGCCACCACCTGGTGCGGCGTCGCGGCCCAGAAGATCGCCAGTTCACCGGCGTTCAGCACCAGCCGGCGCCCGTTGATCAGGTAGGTGAGTTGGCCGGACCACAGGTAGTTGAGCTCGATATGGTCGTGCCAATGGCTCTCCGGCATGGCGTCGGCGAGATGCGTCTCGACGCAGAACTCGTGGCGCAGGACATCGATATTGTCGGACATCGGCAGGTCGCTGGGAGTGGTGCGCAGTCCATTCGGCATGGCTTCCCTCCTCTCCCCGAGCAACGACAACCGTCACAATCGCTACTTTTCCGGAAGAATAACACCGAAATATCGGAAGATTACGCGCCCGCTTTGCCGGACAGTACCCCCTACAGCCGGACGGCGAGAGGGAAAGCGCCTGCTGGCACCTTGGGATCAGATGGAGGGTAGCATCATGAAGGCACTGCTTTCGGCGACCGCATTCACGGCGCTCGCGCTGTCGGGCACGGCAAGTTTCGCAGAGACTAACCTCACCTACATGATGTGGGGCGATCCGCCGGAGATCGCCGTGTGGGAGGCGATCGTCGACGAGTTCGAGGCCGCCAATCCCGACATCAAGGTGAAGGTCGAGGTTTCCGACTGGGACAGCTACTGGGACAAGCTGCGGGTGACCACCGTCGGCGGCAACCCGCCCGACGTCTTCGCCATGGATGCGCCGCTCTATCCCGATTGGCAGTCCCGCGGCAGCCTGCTTGATCTCTCGCCCTATCTCGCGGCGGCACCCGAGACGCTGAACGGGGTCTATCCCGGCCCGCTCGCGGCCTACCAACTCAGCAGCGGCACCTTCGGCCTGCCGCGCGATTTCCAGACCATCGTGCTGTTCTACAACAAGGCGATGTTCGACGCCGCCGGGGTGGCCTATCCCGATGACAGCTGGACGCTCGACGACCTCCGCGCTGCGGCCAAGAAACTGACCCTCGATAAAGATGGCGACGGCCAGGTCGACCAGTGGGGCCTCGGCACCGAGCTGTGGGACATGGAGCCGATGTGGGGCCCGGTGGTCTACAGCTATGGCGGCGCACCGATCAGCGATGACTACAAGAAGACCACGCTCGGCGATGCTCCCGCCGCAGAGGCCTGGAAGTTCCTCGCCGATTTCCGCCTCAACGACGGCTCGGTGATGAGCCAGGAAGATCTCGAGAGCTATGGCAGCGACGGCTTCCTCGCCGGCGTCGCCGCGATGACCTTCTCCGGCCACTGGGTGGTGCCGGCCTATTCCGATCTCGCCTTCGAGTGGGATGTTGCGCCGTTCCCCAAAGGCCCGGCCGGCCGCGCCACGCTGGTCAACAGCGCCGGCATCGTCGTCAGCGCGACGACGCCCAACCCGGATGCGGCATGGAAGTTCGTGCAGTTCGTCATCAGCGAGAAGGGGCAATCGAAGCTCACCGAACTCGGTTTCGCCATTCCGGTGATCGACAAGGTGGCCAACAGCCCGGTGTTCCTCGAGCAGAAGGCGCGTGGCACCCACAAGGTGTTCCTCGACGCGCTGGAATACGCGCACACCAAGCCGAGCTTCCGCGGCTACGAAGAGTGGTCGGCCGCCGTCGGCGACACTCTCGCGCTCGTCTGGAACGGCGAGATGACCATCGACGATGCGCTCGCCGAGATCGTGCCGAACGCCGACGCGGCGCTCGCCAACAACCAGTAACCCGCCAGGGGACCCGGGCGACCTCCACCGGCTTGCCGGACGCCCGGGTTAGTCTCACACTTCGGCAACAGCGGGCGAGGGGCAGGGCACCATGTCGCAGATCGGAGTATCGCCACGCGGCGCCGAGCGCTTCTGGGTCCTCGTGCTGCTGCTGCCGACGTTGCTCGGACTGGCGCTCGGCGCCTTCGGCTCCATCGCCGCCACCATCGGCATCAGCCTGTTCCAATGGGACCTGCTGAGCCCGGCCAAATGGGTCGGGTTCGAGAACTACCTGGCGCTGCCCGAGAACCGCAATTTCCTCAAGGCGCTCGGCAATACCGCCGCCTTCTCCGCCATCTACGTCCCCGCGACGCTCTGCATCTCGCTGGTGGTGGCGGTGCTGCTCAACCAGCGCATCCGCGGCGTCAGCCTGTTTCGGCTGATCTACTTCATCCCGGTGGTCACCTCGCCCACCGCCGTGGGCCTCGTCTGGACCTGGATCTACTCCAAGGACAAGGGCGTGCTGAACGCCATCATCACCAGCTTCGGCGGCGATCCGGTGCACTGGCTGGGCTCCGACATGGCGCTCTACTCGGTGGTGATCGTCAATGTCTGGGGCGCCATCGGCGAGGGGATGATCATCTTCCTCGGCGGGTTGCAGGCCATTCCCCGCGACGTCTACGAGGCGGCGACCATCGATGGCGCCAGCCGCTTCCAGCAGTTCCTCGCTGTCACCGTGCCGATGCTGCTGCCCTCGATCTTCTTTCAGGCGGTGCTCTGCACCATCCACGCCTTTCAGGCCTTCGACTACGTCTACATCCTCACCCAGACCGGCAATGGCGGCTCGAGCCTCCCCATGCTGGTGTTCAACATCTACCGCGAGGGCTTCAACTATTTCCGCATGGGCAACGCCTCGGCGCAGTCGGTGGTGCTGGCCGTCATCGTCCTCGGCATGACGCTGGTCTACTCGCAGCTCAACAAGCGCTGGGGGCAGCACCAATGAGCGTCGTCACCGCGTCCGCCCCGCCCACCGAGCTGCTGACCACCGCCTTCCTCGCCAAGCATCTGCGCGAGAACATCTGGTTCTACCTGGTCTTGATCATTGGCGGCCTGCTGATGGTCGCGCCCTTCGTCTGGATGGTGTCGACGGCGCTGAAGCCGGCTGCCGACCAGTTCACTCGCGACCTGATCCCACGCCAGATCACCTTCGAGAATTTCGGCAAGGCCTGGGAGCTGATGGAGTTCCAGCACCTCGTCTGGAACTCGTTCCGCATCGCCGCGCTCTCCACCATCGGCCAGGTGGTCACCTGCTCGATGGGCGCCTTCGTCTTCGCCATCGTCCGCTTTAGGGGACGCGACCTGCTGTTCCTCGTGCTGCTGGCGACACTGATGGTGCCCTACCAGATGACCGTTATCCCGCAGTTCCTGATCTTCAAGACCTTCGGGCTGTACGGCACCGACGTCCCGCTTTACCTGCCGAGCTTCCTCGGCGGCGCCTTCGGCGTGTTCCTCCTCCGCCAGTATTTCCGCACCATCCCGCTCGAGTTGCTCGAGGCCGCGCGGCTCGATGGCGCCAGCCTCTTCCGCATCTACTGGTCGATCTATCTGCCGTTGGCCAAGCCCGCGCTGGCAGCGCTCGCCATCTTCGCCTTCATGAGCTCGTGGAACGACCTGTTCAGCGCGCTGATCTACCTGCCGTCCGATCTCGAAAAGACCACGCTGCCGGTGGGCCTCGCGCTTTTCCAGCGGCTCTATCGCGCGCAATGGGCGCTGATGATGGCGGCCGTGATCATCTCGATCGCCCCGATCCTCGTGGCGTTCTTCTTCGCCCAGAAACAGTTCATCCAGGGATTCGCCGCGACCGGCATCAAGTAGCCCCTGACCCAACCCGAACCAACCATCCCCTCGGCATCCTCGCGATGAAGGAAAAGCTCATGCTCAAAATCTGTCTCATCGGCGCCGGCAGCACCGTGTTCGCCCAGTCGATCCTCGGCGACGTGCTCTCCAACCCGGCCCTGCAGAACGCCACCATCAGCCTCCACGATATCGACGAAACCCGGCTCTCCACCTCGGTCGTCGTCGCCAACCGCATTGGCCAGACGCTGGGGCTCACCAACCTCAAGGTCGAGGCCACCGCCAACCGCCGCGAGGCGCTGCGCGATGCCGATTTCGTCATCCTGATGATGCAGGTGGGTGGCTACAAGCCGGCGACCGTCACCGATTTCGAGGTGCCCGACAGCTTCGGTCTCAACCAGACCATCGGCGATACGCTGGGCATTGGCGGCATCTTCCGGGGCCTCCGCACCATCCCGGTGCTGTTCGATATCTGCCGCGACATGGAGCAGGTGTGCCCGAACGCAACGCTCCTCCAATACGTCAACCCAATGGCCATCAACTGCTGGGCCATCAAGGAGAAATTCCCGCACATCAAGACCGTCGGTCTCTGCCACTCGGTGCAGGAAACCTCGCATCAGTTGGCGGAACTCCTGGGCGAGAACCCGGCGGACCTGAGCTACCTCTGCGCCGGTATCAACCACGTCGCCTTCTACCTGAAGTTCGGCAAGGTCCTGCCGGATGGCGAGTTCGAAGACCTCTACCCGCGCCTCAAGGCGATCGCCGCAAACGGCCCGATCCCCGACGACGACCGGGTGCGCTTCGACATGCTGAAGCGCGTCGGCCACTTCGTCACCGAGTCGAGCGTCCACTTCTCCGAGTACAATTCCTGGTTCATCAAGCGCGGCCGCCAGGACCTGCTGGAAAAGTACAACTTGCGCCTCGGCGAGTACCTCTATCGCTGCGAGGAGCAGATCGCGGAGTGGCACCAACTGCGCCACGATCTCGAAGGCGACGCCCCGCTCGAGGTCGAAAAGAGCAACGAGTATGCCGCTGGCATCATCCGCTCGATGACCTCAGGCGAGAACGGCCTGATCTACGGCAACGTCCCCAATCGCGGGCTGATCAGCAACCTACCAGACGACGCGGTGGTGGAGG
>JBKJMF010000150.1:0-6614 GCA_046596525.1 Devosia sp.
TCATCGCCCGCACTTGCGCGATGCCGTCCTGGTAGCGATCGACCAGCGGCTTCAGCCCATTGTCGAACCGGCCGTTCCTCAGGAACCACAGCGTTTCACGCTTCAGCAGCGCCTGCACTTCGGCATAGAGCATCAGCTGGGTCTTGCCCGGCACCGTGCCGTCGAGCCCGTCGATGTCGCGGTTGAGATCAGGCGTCCCGTAGACGTCGCGCGCCGCGGCATAGCCCGCCGCTACCTGCCCCGCATCGGCGCTGGACGCCGACATCATCTCGTTGACGAAGCCCGGCCCGCCACGATTGATCATCGCGTTCGAAAGCACCGTGGCGATCACCTCGCGGCGCAGCCGGTGGTTGGTGACCGTATCCTCGAACGTCTCGGTCAGCCGCTCCGGGAAATAGCGATAGAGCTCGCGTCCGAGATACGGATCGTCCGGCACGCCAGTCTTCAGCAGGTCCGCGTTGGCGACGTTCTTGGCATAAGCCAGCAGCACCGCCAGCTCCGGCCGGCTCAACCCCTTGCCGCCCTGCGCCCGATGCCGCAGCGCCGCGTTGTCGGGCAGGAACTCCACCGGCCGGCTGAGTTCGCCCGCCGCCTCCAGCGCCTCGATCAGCGCCAGATGCTCGGGGAATGCGGCAAGCCCGCGCGATTCCTCGACGCTGAGCGCCAGCGTCTGCAGATAGTTGTTCTTGAGGCACAGCGCCGCAACCTCGTCGGTCATCGAGGCGAGGAACTCGTTGCGCACCGGCGTCGTCAGCTGCCCGGTCCGGGTCAGTGCCCCCAGCGCAATCTTGATGTTCACCTCGAGATCGGAGGAGTTCACCCCGGCCGAGTTGTCGATCGCGTCGGTATTGATCCGCCCGCCCTTCAGCGCGTATTCGACCCGCCCCAGTTGCGTCATCGCAAGGTTGGCGCCTTCGCCCACCACCAGCGCGCGGATTTCGCCGCCGCCAATCCGCACCGCGTCATTGGCCTTGTCGCCGGCCTGCGCATCG
The DNA here is from genome assembly GCA_046596525.1 of Devosia sp. Taxonomy (GTDB): domain Bacteria; phylum Pseudomonadota; class Alphaproteobacteria; order Rhizobiales; family Devosiaceae; genus Devosia_A. Next base: position 993 of record JBKJMF010000150.1, read on the forward strand.
CTCTCGGCGCTCGAACGCACATAGGTGCCGATGCCGCCGAACCATAAGAGGTCGACCTCCGCCCTGAGGATGGCGCGGATCACGTCGTTGGGCGTGACTGCGTCGGAATTGAGCCCCAGCGCCTTCCGCGCCTCGGCGAACAGCGCCACGGTCTTGAGGCTGCGCAAGTAGACGCCGCCGCCCTTCGAGATCAACTCGGCGTTGTAATCCTGCCAGCTCGAGCGCGGCAGCTGGAACAGCCGCAGCCGCTCCGCCATGCTCACCGCCGGATCCGGATCGGGATCGATGAAAATGTCGCGATGGTCGAACGCCGCGATCAGCCGTGTCTCCGGCGATAGCAGCATGGCATTGCCGAACACGTCGCCCGACATGTCGCCGACGCCGACAGTGGTGAACGGCGTCGTCTGGATGTCGCGGTCCATCTCGCGGAAGTGCCGCTTCACCGCCTCCCAGCCGCCCCGCGCGGTGATCCCCATCTTCTTGTGGTCGTAGCCGGCCGAGCCGCCCGAGGCGAAAGCATCGCCGAGCCAGAAATCCCGGTCGACGGCGATGGCATTGGCGGTGTCGGAGAAGCTCGCCGTCCCCTTGTCCGCGGCGACCACCAGGTACGGATCGTCGCCGTCGCGCCGCACCACGTCGGGCGGCGGCACGATGGTATCGACCTCGAGGTTGTCGGTGACATCGAGCAGCGTCGAGACGAAGATTTTGTAGCAGACCGTTCCCTCGCGCATCACCGTTTCGCGGTCAGCGCCGAGCGGTGTCTGCTTCGGCACGAACGCACCTTTTGCCCCGACGGGAACAATAATGGCGTTCTTCACCTGCTGCGCCTTCACCAGCCCCAGCACTTCGGTGCGGAAATCCTCCGGCCGGTCCGACCAGCGCAGCCCACCGCGCGCGATCGGCCCAAACCTGAGGTGCAGCCCCTCGACCCGCGGCGAGTAGACGAAGATTTCGCGGTACGGCTTCGGCTCCGGCAGCGCATCCACCTTGGAGCAATCGAACTTCAGCGCCAGCGCCGGCCGCCGCGATCCGCTCTGGTCGCGCTGATAGGCATTAGTGCGCACCACCGCCTCGGCGAGGTTGAGATAGCGCCTCAGGATGCGGTCCTCGTCGAGCGAGGTGGTCGCCTCCACCGCTGCATTGATGATGTCGCGCGCCTCGCTCGTCGCCCGCTTGCGGTCGCCGGCGAAGTGCGGATCGTTCTCGGCGTGGAACAGCGTCACCAGCGCCCCCGACACATCGGGATGCCGCGCCATCACTCCATTGAGGTAGTCGCGCGAGTAGGGGATGCCGACCTGCTTCAGGTAGCGCGTCAGCGCCCGCAGCACCTCGACATCGTCCCAGCTCAGCCCGGCCCGCATGGTCAGCTGGTTGAGTCCGTCACTCTCCGCCTCGCGCCGCCACACCGCGAGGATGGCGTTCTCGATCTGCTGCCCCAGCACCCGGTCGTTGAGATCGAACCCGTCATCGGTTTCGAGCAGCATGTCGTGAACGAAAGTCTCGGCCCCGTGCAAAGGCTTCACCGTAAAGGTGTCCTCGTCGATCACCCGGAAGCCGAAATTCTCCAACATCGGCACGCGGTCGCTGAGCGCGATCGGGCTGCCCTGGTGATAGACCTTGAGCCCCATGGCGCTGTGGCGACTCTCGCGGGCCCCGAGCCGCAGCGCTATCGCCCGCTCATCCGGCAAGACGCGAATCACCGCGATATCGGCGAGCGCCGCTTCGGCTGTGTGCACCGCCTGGTAGTCCGGCGGGAACGCCTCGAGATAATCGGCGATGGCAGCCGAATCCGGCGCCGCTGCCACCAGCCGATCGCCGAAGGTGCGGATGCGCTCGGCAACACCCTGCTCCAGCTCCTCGCGAGGCGGCGTCGGCGTCGCCCCACCATTGCGCCCGATGATGAAGTGTACCCGAACCAGCTCGCCCTCGGGAAAGCTCGGATAGAACGCCGAGACCCGGCCCTCGTAGACCTCGGCGAGATAGGCGCCGATCACCGCCCGCACATCGGAATCGTAGCGGTCGCGCGGCACGAACACGAGGATCGAGACGAAATTGTCGAAGCGGTCGATGCGGCTGAGCACCCGCACCCGCGGCCGGTCGACGAGGCTCGCGATGATCGTCGCAAACTCGTAGAGCTGCGGCTCGGAGATCTGGAACAGCTCGTCGCGCGGAAAGGTGTCGAGCGCATTCATCAGCGCCTTGCCGGCATGGCTTTGCGGGGCCTGCCCCGCGTCCTTCAGCACCTCGGTGATCTTCTTCCTGATCAGCGGCACATCGGTGTTGGGCGAGGCCAGCGACATCGAGGTGAAGAGCCCGAGGATGCGGAGCTCGCCCGAGGTAGCACCCTCCCGGTCGTAGAGCTTCACCCCGACATAATCCATGTAGGCGCGCCGGTGTACGCGCGAGCGGATATTGGCCTTGGTGACCATGATCGGCGCCGGCTCGTCGAGGAATGCAAAGTGCTGTTCCGTCATCTCAACGTAGTTGGGACCCGAGCGCAGGAAGAGGACGCGAGGGTCCTCGAGGATGCCCAACTCGCTGTCATGCACCGGCACCAGCCGCGCCGAGGTCATCACCCCCTCGGCCTCGCCTGCCGGCTCCAGCTTGTATTCGCGCATGCCGAGGAAGGTGAAATTGTGCTCGGCCAGCCAGCCAAGGAAATGCATCGCCTCCGCCACCTGCGCCGGCGGCGCCTTGGGGGCATGGGCATGCCAGTCGGCCATCGCCTTCTTCACGCGTGCCAGCATCGGTCGCCAGCCGGCGACCGCCCGGCCGACATCGGTCAGCGTGTCGTCGATCTCGCCCTGCATGGCCTCGCGCTGGACGATGTCAGCCAACGGATCGATCTCGACATGAAGGAAGCTCTCGAGCCGGCTGCCAGGCGCCGGCACCTCGAGCACGCGGTAGGTCGCCGGGTCGAACTGCAGCACCGGATGCGTGATGAAGCGGATCACTCCGCCGCGCGCCCGGATCGCCGCCAGGACGCTATCGACGATGAACGGCATATCCGCCGAGAACACCTCGACGATCTCGGCGCCACCCGGATGCTCCGACGGCACGACATAGACATTGTGGCTGGCGAGCTCACGTTTTCCCAGCCGGCCATAGGACTTGCGGAACGTCGCTTCGAGTGCCTCGGCGGAATGCATCGCCAGGTCTTCGGGGTCGGTCGCCTCGGCCACCGTCTTCAGGAACCGCGCGAAGCTCGGCTCCGATGATTGGTAGCCCTGTGCCCGCGCGATCAGTTCCGCACGCGTGTCGACAGCCGCCGCCTCATTCATCGCCCAACTCCCCGTCCCCTCGGTCCCCTGACTCTGCGTCCCGCTGCACCCATTGTCGAGTGCCAAGCGCGGCAATAGACGCGGTAAGACCTTGTGAGCATCCCCCTGCCATAGTCGGGCCAAACCTCTGTGACGGCCCTGATGTCTCCCACCCCCACCGATCTCCGCTCGCTGCTGCGCACCGGCCTCAGCCGCTCGCTGGTCTCGCTGCTGATCAAGGTGGCGACCGCCGGGCTGACCTACCTGATGTACGTCGTGCTCTCACGCACCATGGGGATCACCGAGTACGGCTATTTCGCCTTCGGTCTCAGCCTCGCCACGATCCTCGCCATCGGCGCCTCGATGGGCCAGCAGACCGCCATCCTCCGCTACTGGCCGGAGGAGGAAGTTGCGGGCCGGCACGATAAGGCGAAATCGGCCCTGCGCTCCGGTGGCGCGCTGACGCTGCTTGCCGGCCTCGTGCTCACAGCGCTCACTCTACTCGGCGCTGCTGCCGTGGGTCTGTTCGATGCGGGTCCGCCCTGGCATCTCTACGCCGCCGCTGCACTGATCCTGCCTATGGCCTTCGCCGAATACTGGTCATCGGCGCTGCGGGCCCAAGGCTCAGTGTGGACCGCGCTCAGCCCGCGCGACATCCTGTGGCGCGTCCTCACCCCGCTCGCCATCGTCGCACTGTTCGCGCTAGGTGCGCCCCTGAGCGGCTGGCAGGCCTTGCTGCTCACCGCCACACTCCTCGCCGTCGCCCTGGCCCTGCAATATGCCCTCGCCCGCCTCCGCCGCTACGAGATCGCCCCCGGCTTCAGTGGTGTTCGCCCCTATTGGCGCGAACACGGCACGGCGACCCGCTGGTTCCTCATCGGTACGGTGATCGATTCCGCCGCGCTCAACATGGACACCATCTTCATCGGCCTCCTCGTGACCGCCGAGGCCGCGGGCATCTACTTCAACGCCTTCCGCACCGCGGGGCTCCTCACCCTCTTTATGTTCGCCATCACCCTGGTGGTCGCGCCGATGGTCTCCCGCCACTACCACGCCGGCGAAATCAAGCAAGCGCAGGCCATCACGGCATTGTGCGCCTGGGCCGGGTTCCTGTTCTCGCTGGTGGTGTTCCTCGGCTACCTCATTTTCGGCAACCAGATCCTGTCCCTGTTCGGCACCCACTCCGCTGAGGGCTATTGGGTACTGATCCTGCTCAGCACCGGCCTCTTGTTCGACGCCGCCACCGGCCCCTCGCGCATCGTCATGATGATGACAGGCCACGAGCGCGACTACGTCCGCATCTGGGGCACCATCATGCTGGTGGGGCTGCTCGTCGAGCTTGCGGTGATCCCGGTTTTCGGCCTCATTGGCGCCGCCGCGGTCAACGCCCTGTCACGCGCCACGGCGCAACTGGCCATCGCCCGCTGGAACCGCCGACACATCGGCATCGACACAACGCTGCTGGGTGCATTTCGGGTGCGCGGGCTGTCCGACACGCCTATACACATAGCTCCCCAAAAGGCGCCCTTGTAAGCGTCGGGGCGGCAGCCAATCTTGACCTGACATACGAGCGGAGCTTAGAACCCCCCGTTACTCCCTTAACCCCGAGTGGAACCTCCAGCAAAAATGGCCGGCAGAACTCTGTACGATAAGATCTGGGACGATCACCTTGTTTCCAACAACGAGGATGGGACCAGCCTTATTTACATTGATCGCCACCTGGTTCACGAGGTGACGAGCCCGCAGGCTTTCGAGGGTCTGCGCATGAACAACCGCAAGGTCCGTGCACCCGAGCGCACCCTGGCGGTCGTCGATCACAACGTCCCCACCACCGACCGCAGCCTGCCCAATCCGGATCCCGAGAGCGTGATCCAGATCGCGGCGCTGGCCGAGAACACCCGCGATTTCGGCGTCGAGTACTACGACGCCTTCGATAAACGTCAGGGCATCGTGCACATCGTCGGCCCGGAACAGGGCTTCACCCTGCCTGGCATGACCATCGTCTGCGGCGACAGCCATACCTCTACGCATGGCGCCTTCGGTGCGCTGGCGCATGGCATAGGCACGTCGGAAGTCGAGCACGTGCTCGCCACCCAGACGCTGATCCAGAAGAAGGCGAAGAACCTGCTGGTGCAGGTCGACGGCGCGCTCGCCAAGGGCGTCACCGCCAAGGACATCACGCTGGCGATCATCGGCGAGATCGGCACAGCGGGCGGCACCGGCTCGGTGATCGAGTATGCCGGCGAGGCCATCCGCGCACTCTCGATGGAAGGGCGCATGACGCTCTGCAACATGTCGATCGAGGCCGGAGCCCGTGCTGGCATGGTCGCACCGGACGAGAAAACCATCGCCTACATCAAGG
>JBKJMF010000152.1:0-6736 GCA_046596525.1 Devosia sp.
GCGCCGGGTCAAGACAGCATTGCCGCACGGATCAGTGTGCGGCACAGCAAGGGAGACTAGCGGTGACGGAGTGGGTGAAGTCGACAGCCGAGGAAGCGGGATTTGCCGTCAACCTCGAGCGGAAGCTGGCCGCGGGGTTTGAGTCGGGGCTGCTGCTCGCGATGCACACGGTGGCGATGAGCCGCGCCGGGAAGATGGTGCTCGAACAATACTACGAGGGCGAGGACGAGAGCTGGGGCAACTCCCTGGGCCGGGTGAGCTTCCGGCCCGAGGTGCTGCATGACCTGCGCTCGGTGACAAAGAGCATCGTAGGCCTGCTCTATGGCATCGCGCTGGAGCGCGGGCTGGTTCCGCCGGTCGAGGCGCCGGTGATCGACGCCTTCCCCGAATATCCGGACCTGATTGCGGATCCGGCGCGGCGCAAGGTGACGGTCGAGCACACACTCAACATGACGATGGGCATGGAGTGGGACGAAAACAAACCCTACACCGACCCGACCAATAGCGAGATCGCCATGGAAATGGCGGCGGACCGCTACCGCTTCATCCTCGACCGGCCGATTGTCGGCGCGCCGGGCGAGAAGTGGATCTACTCAGGTGGCGCAGTGGCGCTGATCGGCGCGCTGATCGAACGCGGCCCGGGCAAATCGCTGCCCGAGTTCGCCCGCGAGGCGCTATTCAAGCCAATGGGGATTTCCGACTTCTTCTGGATGGCGGGGAGCGATGGCGTAGCGTCGTCGGCATCGGGCTTGCGGCTGACGGCGCCGGACCTGCTCAGGATCGGCGCCATGCTGATCGATGGCGGCCGGTTCGAGGGCCGGCAGGTGGTGCCCGAAGCGTGGATCAAGGCCTCATGGACGCCGGCGGTCAGTACACCGGATGGGCTCGGCTACGGGCGGCTGTGGTATATCGGCGAGGCGCCGGTGCCAGCGTTCGGCAAGCCGATCCAGTGGATCGGCGCCTTCGGCAATGGCGGACAACGGCTGTGGCTGGGGCCGGAAGCGGGCGTTGCCTGCGTGATCTATGCGGGGGACTACAATCTGTTCGACCGCTGGTTGACGCCGATACGCGTGTGGCGAGAGATCGTGCTGGGGAACCTCGAACGGGCGTAAAACCAGCAACAACCACGGGCGTCATCCCCGCAAAGGCGGGGACCCAGTGGGATCTCTCAGCACCTGCGGAGGGTGAGAGACCGCACTAGGTTCCCGCCTTCGCGGGAATGACGTCGGTGGTTTGTGGTTACTCCGCTGCTGAAGCTGGCGAGCCTTCGGCGGCCTTCGCCACCGGTGGCTTCGGCGGCCGCGGCTTGGGCTGCTTCGTGCGCTTGATCTTGACGCGTTTGACCTGGCGGCTGTCGGCTTGCAGGATTTCGAACTCAAAACCCTTGATGCCGTTGACGTGCTCGCCCTTGAGCGGGACGCGGCCGGCGAGCTCGAACACCAGGCCGCCCAGCGTGTCGACCTCATCGGCGTGAGCGCCCGGGTCGAAATCGGGGCCGATGACGTCGCGCACTTCGGTGAGTTCGGCGCGGGCCGAAGCGATAAAGACGTTGGAGTTGACCTTGCGGACCAGCGCCACGTCGTCGTCGTGCTCGTCCTCGATCTCACCTACCACGGCTTCCAGCAGGTCCTCGATGGTGACGAGGCCGTCGGTGCCACCATACTCGTCGATCACCACGGCCATGTGGACCCGCTTCAGCTGCATCTGCTGCAAGAGGTCGCCCACGGGCATCAGCGGCGGCACGAACAGCACCTGGCGGACGATGTCGAGCTTTTCGAGCTTCTGGCGCAGTGGCGGCGAAACCAGCTTCACCGGCACCGCCGCTTCGGGGTCGGCGACCGGCTCGGTGATGCGGCGGAGCGCATCCTTGACGTGGATGAAGCCGGTGATGTTGTCGAGGCTGTCGGAATAGACCGGCATGCGCGAGTGGCCAACCTGGCGGAAGCGGCTGACCAGCACACCCAGCGTTGCGGTGGTCTCGATCGCTTCGATATCGGCGCGCGGGATCATCACGTCCTCGACCCGTTTTTCGGCGAGATCGAGCACATTCTTGAGGATGGTACGCTCGGACTGGGTGAAATCGGCGGTGCCGCCGTTATTCTCGCTCTCGAGTGCGACTTCGAGATCATCGCGAAGCGAGACGGTGCGCATGGCGATAAGGCCGCGCGCCCAGTGCCAGAGACGTTGCCCCCACGTGGCCGCGGGGGCGGGACTAGAAGGAGGCTCGTTGTTGGACTTGGCGGGCGCCGGCTTCTTTTGCGGCGCGGACGGACTGTCGGAGTCGTTCATCGGGTATGGCCGCGTGCGGCCTTCAATTCATCGGAGGGTGTAATTTAGCTATCGGCGTAGGGATCGGCAATGCCGAGGGTCGCGAGAATGCGGGTCTCGAGACCCTCCATCTCGGTTGCCTCGTCTTCCTCGATGTGGTCATAGCCGAGCAGATGGAGGAAGCCGTGTACCACGAGATGGGTGAAATGGGCTTCGAAAGTGATGTCCATCTCATCGGCTTCCGCCTGCACCGTCTCGCGGGCGAGGGTGATATCGCCGAGCAGGCCGACGACCGGTGAGAACGGCTCGATCTGCGGAAAGCTCAGCACGTTGGTGGATTTGTCGAAGCCGCGCCACTGATGGTTGAGCTCGCGCTGCTCGGCATCGTCAGTCAGCACCACCGAGACTTCGGCAACGCCGGCAATCTTGGCTTTCGACTGTTTCAGGGCTTCGCGGATGGCGATTTCGGCGACTGGCTCGAGGTCATCCGGCCAGCCCTCCGCGTTGACCGCGAAGGCGATTGATAGTGGCGCTTGCATCAGGCTTTCGCGTTGTTCTCGGCCAGCCGGCGGGCTGTGTCGGCCTCGTAGGCGCGGACGATCCGGCCAACCAGCGCGTGGCGTACCACGTCCTTGTCGTTGAAGCGCGAGATATGCACGCCCTCAACGCCATCGAGCAGCCCAATGGCCTCGACCAGCCCGGATTTCTCGCCGCGCGGCAGGTCGACCTGCGTCGGGTCGCCGGTGACGATCATCTTGGAGTTCTCGCCCAGACGGGTCAGGAACATCTTCATCTGCATCGTGGTGGTGTTCTGCGCCTCGTCGAGGATGACCACCGCGTTGGCCAGCGTGCGACCGCGCATGAAGGCGAGCGGTGCCACTTCGATGATGCCCGAGGTGATGCAGCGCTCGACGTGTTCGGGGCGCATCATGTCGTAAAGCGCGTCGTAGAGCGGACGGAGGTATGGATCGACCTTGTCCTTCATGTCGCCGGGGAGGAAGCCGAGGCGCTCGCCGGCTTCGACGGCGGGACGGGAAAGGATGATGCGGTTGATGTCGCCGCGCTCGAGCAGCGAGGCGGCATGGGCGACCGCCAGATAGGTCTTGCCGGTGCCGGCCGGGCCGACGCCGAATACCAGTTCAGCCCGGTCCATGGCGCGCATATAGGCGTCCTGCGCCGGGGTGCGGGCAACGATGGTGGCCTTGCGGGTCGCGATCTGCGCCATGCGCACCCTGCCCTTCTTCTCGAGCGTGGGCAGCACCAACTGGCTGTCCTCGGTCTCGATCATGCGGATGACGCCATCGACGGTCGACACCTCGATCGCCTGGCCCTCTTCGAGCTGCTCGTAGAGCGACTCGAGGACGCGCCGTGCCTGATCGACGGAGCTTGCGCCGCCTTTCAGCATGACGTGGTTGCCACGCGGCGTCGCCTGCACGGACAGGCGTTGCTCGATCAAAGCAAGATGCTGGTCGAAATCGCCGTAGAGTTGCGCGGCGAGCTTGTTGTCTTCGAAGGCGAGTTCAAGCTGGGAGGATGGGCCGTGGTCGGTAGACGGGGGCAAATGCCTACTCAAATCTCTGTTAGCTCCGTAATGGCAGCCTCAGATATGGGCCGCGGTGGCTCGAGACTCAAGAACGCTAGCAGGATTCGTTTCCGCCACTGTGACAATCTTGCCAATGAGGGAATTATTCCTTGCCTCGACGATTTCGACCGGCACGATCTGGCCGATCAGCCGCGTCGGGCCGTCCATGTGCACTGCCTGAAGGTAAGGCGAACGGCCGCCGACTTGGCCGGGCTGGCGCCCCGCCTTCTCGATCAACACCGGGAGGGTGCGGCCGACAACCGAGCGATGGAAGGCGTGCATCTGGGTGGAGATGCGATCGTTGAGGCGGGCGAGGCGCTCGGCCTTTGCCGGCTCGGCAACCTGATCGCCCATGCTGGCGCCCGGGGTGCCGGGGCGGATCGAGTATTTGAAGGTGTAGGCCGAGGCGTAGCCGACGTCCTTGGCGACCTGCATGGTTTCCTCGAAATCGGCATCGGTCTCGCCGGGAAAACCGACGATGAAATCGCCCGATAGCGCCATGTCCGGACGGGCCGTCACCATGCGCTCGATGACGCGCATGTATTCGGCGCGGGTGTGGCGCCGGTTCATGGCCTTGAGGATGCGATCGGAGCCCGACTGGATCGGCAAATGCAGGTAGGGCATCAGCGCGTCGAGATCGCGATGCGCCTCGATCAGCTCGTCGGTCATATCGAGCGGATGCGAGGTGGTGTAGCGGATGCGGGCGATGCCGGGGACTTCCGACAGGCGGTAGCAGAGTTCGCCGAGCCCGACGCTGCGGCCGCGCGCGTCGAGGCCGTGATAGGCGTTGACGTTCTGGCCGAGCAGCGTGAGTTCGCGCACCCCGGCTTCGGCAAGGTTTTGCGCCTCGCGAAGCACCTGTTCGACCGGGCGGCTGACTTCGGTGCCGCGGGTGTACGGCACCACGCAGAACGAGCAGAACTTGTCGCAGCCCTCCTGAACGGTGAGGAAGGCGGTGAGACCGCGCGCGAGGGTGACTTCCTTCTTCGCCGCCGGCAGGTGCTCGAACTTGTCTTCCTCGGGGAAGTCAGTGTCGACGACCTTGGCGCCATTGTGGGCGCGGGCGATCAGTTCGGGCAGGCGGTGATAGGATTGCGGGCCGAACACCAGGTCGACGGCCGGGGCCCGGCGGACGATCTCATCGCCCTCGGCTTGTGCCACGCAGCCGGCGACGCCGATCATCAGGTCCTGGCCATTGGCGCGGCGCTCCTCACGCAGATCGCGCAGGCGGCCGAGTTCCGAGAACACCTTTTCCGAGGCCTTTTCGCGGATATGGCAGGTGTTGAGGACGACCAGATCGGCGTCCTCCATCATCTGCACCGGCTCATAGCCGTGCGGCGCCAGCGCATCCGCCATGCGGTCGGAATCGTAGACGTTCATCTGGCACCCGTAGGTCTTGATGAACAGCTTCTTGGACGTGTGCTCGGTCATGGGCGGCTGAATACACCGAAGTGCCGGGGAGTGCAAAAGCGTTGGGCTGAACCGTGGGCCCACCCCCACCCTTGATCCCTCCCCACAAGGGGGAGGGAGACGACTTAGGGTTCCGCGCGCTCCAATATCGCAACTCTTGCGCCTCCCTCCCCCTTGTGGGGAGGGACTGAGGGTGGGGGTGGCCCCACGCTCGGGATTGAGGCAATTTCTTCCTCCGGAGAACCATCATGACCAAGAACTTCGATACCCTTGCCCTCCATGGCGGCGATGGCGCGCGTGTGCTGGGCGAGCCGCTGGCGCCGGCGCCGGTGCTGTCGACGACGTATTTCACCCATCCCGACGCGGTGGGCTTTTCGGCCTCGGACCTGAAGGATGACGCGCCGCATTTCTACACGCGCTGGAGCAACCCGACGCTGGAGCTGCTTGAGAAGCGGCTGGCGCTGCTCGAGGGTGGCGAGGCGGCACTGAGTTTTGGCTCGGGGATGGCGGCGATCACCGGGCTGTTCGCCGGGCGGCTGAAAGCGGGCGATCATCTGGTACTGTCGGATGTGTGCTACGCGGGCGTCGCCGAGTATGCCCGCCATGGGTTGTCGCGGCAGGGAGTTGAGGTGTCGTTCGCCGACAGCTCGGACCCGCGGAACGTCGCTGCGGCGATACGGCCGAACACTCGGCTGGTGCATATCGAGACGCCGGCCAACCCGATCCTGAAACTCACCGATATCGCGGCGGTGGCAGCCATCGCGCATGCCGGTGGCGCGGAACTCAGCGTCGATTCGACCATTGCAACGCCAGTCGGCACCAATCCGATCGCGCTCGGTGCCGACTATGTGTGCCACTCGCTGACCAAGTACCTGTGCGGGCATGGTGATGCGCTGGGCGGCGCGGTGATCGGGCGGGCCGACCGGATTGGCGAGCTGCGCAAGGACGTGCTGATCCACCACGGTGCGGTGCTGTCGCCGTTCTCGGCCTACCTGATCCTCCGCGGTATCGAGACGCTTGGGCTGCGGATGGAGAAGCACCAGGCCAATGCGCGAGCGGTGGCGGAATGGCTCGAGGGGCATCCGAAGGTGCGCCGGGTGCTGTGGCCGGGGCTCGCCAGCCACGAGCAGGCGGCGCTGGCACTGCGGCAGATGCGGAATTTCTCTGGCCTGCTCAGCTTCTCGGTGAAATCCGACAGCACTGGCATGGCCCGGCAGCTGGCAGAGCGGCTGCGGACCGTCAGCTACGCGGTGTCGCTGGGCAAGACCAAGTCGCTGTGCTTCTACATTCCGACGGAAGACATCCTGCGCTCGTCGTTTGCCATCGCCGACGAGCGGACCTATCGCGAGTGGGCTGGCGAGGGAGCGTTCCGGGTGTCGGTTGGGATCGAGGATGCGGACGAGATCGTCGCCGATTTCGAGCAGGCGCTGGCCTAGCTACTCGGACGCGATCGGTAGCGGCGTGCCGCGGTTCAGC
>JBKJMF010000154.1:0-12643 GCA_046596525.1 Devosia sp.
GACGTCATCGACGTGGATTTCGAGCTCGGTGAAGTTCACCTCGGCATTGTCGCTGAGCACCAGTTCCGAGCTGTCGGCGCGAGGAAATTTCAGGCCGACGAGGCTGGATGCCACGCCCGAACCGGAGACCCGCTCGATGCGCCAGGCCTGCTCGAGCCCCAGACCCGTGTAGAAGGCCAGCGAGGCCGCGATATCGGCCGTATAGAGGCAGACGCATTCGAGTTTCTGGAACATGTGATCTCCCTGATGCCTGCTGGTGTCAGGCTTCGCAAAAGAACACAAGCAGAACATTCAATCACCGCGCCGTCCACCCGCCATCGATCGAGATCGTCGTTCCCGTGATCGAGCGGGCCGCGTCCGTCGCCAAGTATGACGCCAGCCCGGCGATTTCCTCGGCTTCGACGAAGCGGCGGGTGGGTTGGGAGGCGAGCATGATGTCGCGGATGACGGCTTCGCGGCTGAGGTTGTGGACTGTCATCTGGTCGTCGATCTGCCGCTCGACCAGCGGGGTGCGGACGTAGCCGGGGCAGATGGCGTTGGCGGTGACGCCGGCTTCGGCGACTTCCAGCGCAACGCTCTTGGTGAGCCCGACCAGCCCGTGCTTGGCGGCGGTGTAGGCCGACTTGAACGGCGAGGCGATCAGTCCATGCGCCGAGGCGATGTTGATGATGCGGCCCCAGCCGCGTTCGACCATGCCGGGTACCGCTGCCTTGATGGTTTCGAACGAGGCATCGAGGCTGAGGGTGCGGACAAGGTCCCAGTCGGCGCGCTCGAACTCGGTGATCGGCGACACTTTCTGCGCCCCGGCATTGTTGACCAGCACGTCGAGCCGGCCGAAGCGGGCGATGACGTCGGCGACCAGTTGCTCGCCAGCGCCGGACTGCATCAGGTCGGCGCGGAAATAGTCGTCGCCGGTTCGCTCGATGATGTCGCAGTACGCCACCCGAAAACCGTCGGCGGCGAGGCGTGCCGCGATGACGGTGCCGATCCCTCCCAGCGCGCCGGTCACCAGCGCGGTTCTCTGTTCTGTCATCGGGCTCTCCGTTCCACGCGTATGGGACTTGCGACTCATGGGCGGGCGCCGATCCGTGCACTAGAAATGCAGCCGCGGTCGGATCGGCGCAATTCGCCGCTGGTCGTATCGAGACCGAGGGAGGGGACCAAAATTCTCTGGCAGCCGGATATCGCCCGGCAGCGCGCGACGCTGCTTTGGAAGTTCGCTGAGACGACGCGCCCGAGCCACGGCTGCGAGCCGGACGACTATTGGGGCCTCCACGCCTGGTCGATCACCGAGCGTGGCGCCTTCTGGAGCGCGGTCTGGGATTTCTGCGGGGTCATCGGCGACAAGGGCGAGCGGCTGGTGGCCGATGGGGAGCTGATGCCTGGGGCACGGTTCCTGCCCGACGCGACGCTGAACTTTGCCGAGAACCTGCTGCGGCTCGACGGGCCGACCGACGCCATCGTGTTTCGCGACGAGGGCGCGGTGCGGCGGCGCTGGAACTGGGACGAGTTGCGCGGGATGGTATCGCGGATGCAGCAGGCGCTGGTGGGCCTTGGCATCGGCGAGGGCGACAGGGTGGCCGGGATGCTGCCCAACATGCCCGAGACGGTGGCAATGATGCTGGCGACGGCATCGATCGGCGCGGTTTGGTCATCGTGCTCGCCGGATTTCGGGCCCCGCGGCGTGCTCGACCGGTTCAGCCAGATCGCGCCGAAACTGTTCGTGACAGTCGACGGCTATCACTACGGCGGCAAGGTCATCGACATCGGCACGACCATCGCCGAGGTAGTCGAGGCGCTGCGGCCGGCGACGACGGCGGTGATCGATGTGCTCGGCCGGGCGGAAGCGACCGCGGCGCGGATCGAGGGCGCGGTGACGATGGGGGCGTTCCTCGCGCCCTTTGCGCCTAAGCCGCTGACGTTCGCGCGGCTGCCGTTCAGCCATCCGCTGTTCATCCTGTTTTCGTCGGGCACTACCGGCAAGCCCAAATGCATCGTCCACTCGGCCGGCGGCACGCTGCTGCAGCATTTGAAGGAGCACCGGCTGCATTGCGACGTTCGCGAGGGCGACCGGGTGTTCTACTTTACCACCTGCGGGTGGATGATGTGGAACTGGCTCGCATCGGCGCTGGGCTGCGGCGCGACGCTCTGCCTCTATGACGGCTCGCCGTTTCATCCGGCGCCGACGCAGCTGTTCGACTATGCCGAGGGGGAGCGGTTCACGCTGTTCGGCACTTCGGCACGTTACATCGACTCGTTGCGGAAGCTCGAGGTGAAGCCGCGCGAGACGCATGACCTGTCGTCGCTGCGCGCCATCCTCTCGACCGGCTCGCCGCTGGCGGCCGATTGCTTCGACTATGTCTACGCCAACGTGAAGAGCGATGTGCACCTCGCTTCGATTTCCGGCGGCACCGATATCGTTTCGAGCTTCGTGCTGGGTGTGCCGACACTGCCGGTGTGGCGCGGCGAGATCCAGGCGCCGGGGCTCGGCCTCGCTGTCGATGTGTTCGACGAGGACGGCAAGCCGTTGCGTGGCGGCAAGGGAGAACTGGTGTGCCGCGTGCCGTTTCCGTCGATGCCGGTCGGCTTCTGGAACGATCCGGACGGCTCGCGTTATCGCGCCGCCTATTTCTCGCGCTTCGATGGCGTGTGGGCACATGGCGACTATGCCGAGCGGACGGCGCATGGCGGGATCGTGATCCTCGGCCGGTCGGATGCGACGCTCAACCCGGGCGGGGTGCGGATCGGCACTGCGGAGATTTACGCAGTGGTGGAGGAACTGCCCGAGATCGACGCGTCGCTGTGCATCGGCCAGGAGTGGCAGAACGATACGCGCGTGGTGCTGTTCGTGAAGCTGTTGCCGGGCGCGGTGTTGGACGACGCGCTGGTGGCACGCGTTCGTGCCGCGGTTCGTGCTGGGGCCAGCCCTCGGCATGTGCCGGCCAAGATCGTCGCGGTGCCCGACCTGCCGCGCACCCGGTCGGGCAAACTGGTCGAACTGGCGGTGCGCGACGTGGTGCATGGCCGACCGGTGCGGAATGTCGAGGGGTTGGCCAACCCCGAGGCGCTAAAGCTGTTCGAGAACCTGGTGGAGCTCACGACATGACCGCACCCGTCCACATCGTCGCGGCGCGCCGCACGCCGATTGGCCGTTTCAACGGGGCATTCGCCGATGTGTGCTCGGCCGGGCTCGGCTCGGCGGTGGTAGCGCAGGTGCTCGCCGATAGCGGCGTCGACCCGGCGACGATCGATGAAGTGATCATCGGCCAGGTGCTGACGGCGGGCGCGGGGATGAACCCGGCGCGCCAGAGCGCTATCGGCGGCGGGTTGCCGATCGGCGTGCCGGCCCTCACGGTGAACAAGGTCTGCGGTTCGGGGCTGAAGGCGATCCACCTCGGTGCGCAGGCGATTGGCGCGGGTGACGCTGAGCTGATCATTGCCGGCGGGCAGGAGAGCATGACGCAGGCGCCGCATCTGCTGGCGGGGCGGCGGGTCACCAAGTTCGGCGACATCACGGCCTCCGACAGCATCATGATCGACGGGCTGGTGGATGCCTTTCACCATGTCGCCATGGGCGTCACCGGCGACCGGCTGGCGGCGAGCCGCGGGATGACGCGGGAGGCGCAGGACGGTTTTGCACTGGCGTCGCATCAGAAAGCCGTTGCGGCCGCTGCGGCGGGCAGGTTCGAGGCCGAGATCGCGCCGGTCAGCGTCACCGAGCGGCGTGAGACGCGCATCGTCGCGGCGGACGAACAGCCGCGCGCCGACAGCACGATGGCGGCGCTGGCGAAGCTGAAGCCGGCGTTCGGCGCCGATGGAACGGTAACCGCGGGCAATGCGGCGAGCCTCAATGATGGCGCGGCGGCGGTACTGCTGGCTTCGGAGCGGAGGGTTGGTGAACTTGGGCTGACGTCGCTCGGGCGAATCGTCTCGTGCGCGTCGGCGGCACTCGAACCGATGGACATGGGGCTGGGGGCCGCGACTGCGGCGCAGCGGGCGCTGGAGCGTGCCGGGTGGCGTTCGGCCGACCTCGACCTGATCGAGCTCAACGAAGCCTTTGCGGCGCAGGCACTGGCGGTGGTCGGCGTGATGGGCTGGGACCTCGAACGGGTCAACGTCAATGGTGGGGCCATCGCGCTCGGCCATCCGATTGGTGCTTCGGGCTGCCGCGTGGTGGTGACGCTGCTGCACGAGATGCAGCGGCGTGGGGTCAGGCGGGGACTCGCGACGCTCTGCATCGGCGGCGGCCAGGGTGTTGCCATCTGCGTCGAGCGCTGAGCCATCGGCCGGCAAGCAACGTCAAGGCTGCGCGCGCGATATATCGAAGCTTCGCTTACATCCGGCTGAGAACGCCCATAACGCCTACATCACGAGCGCCGGGATACCATGCCAATCGCATAGGAAATTCGGGTCCTGTGTCTTGCTGCTCCCTCCCCCACCAAGTGGAGGGGGCAGTTTTTGAGTCGCCAGCCGCGACACACCAGTCGGCCGCGCCGTGGACAGGCCCCGCGGCTCGTGGACTCATAGGATAATTAACCGGCGCCAGAGGCGCCGGTTTGGTGTTACTTGACTGCTGATGATATCAGGAAACGACCTTGGCGCGACCACGCGCGGCCGGCGTCTTGGGCTTGCGCCCGAGGCCGATGGTCTTGGCCAGGCGCGACCGCGCCTCCGAGTAAGTCGGCGCGACCATAGGATAATCGACCGGCAAACCCCATTTCGCCCGATATTCCTCCGGCGACATGTCGTATTCGGTCCTGAGATGACGCTTCAAGGACTTGAACTTCTTGCCGTCTTCCAGGCAGATCAAGTAGTCCGGCGTGATCGATTTCTTGATCGACACTGCCGGACGCAGTTCAACCACTGCTTCAGCTTCGGCGATGCCACCAAGTCCGGTCAGCGTTGCATGCACGCTGGCAATCAGCTTCGGGATGTCGCTGGCGCTCAATGCATTGTGGCTTACATAAGCGCTGACGATGTCCGCGCTTAGCTCGACCAGTTGGGAACTCCTCGCATCTGCGATTGCTGCTGCAGCCAAGTTCGATGTTCCTGATTCCATTCTTCCCTCGTTATTGTTGCCTAGGTTTCGGGTCCTATATGCGGGAATCTGCGGCCCACCCGCCGCGGCTCCTCGCAGTTATTGTGCTAGCGCACCACGCTTGGGTAGCTTACTTCAATGCGTTATCTAGCCGTTACGTGGCTACGCTTTGGCCTTTACTTCGTCAAGTAAACTTCCACCATTTTCGACGGAACAACTGAGCAATGCCGATCACATCTATGCGGGAAACGGTCACCCTGCAGCTTTTGGGCACGCCGGTCCTCCGTCTTGCGGATGGTTCGGCTGTAAAGCTGCGTCAAAAGGCCTATGCCTTGGCGGCTCTGCTTTATCTGGACTTCTCCAGCCGTGCGAGGCGCTCCGCCTTGGCGGAGCGCGCCTGGGAGGACAGTACCGCCGAACAGGCGATGACCAACCTGCGCCAGACCCTGTTGCATACGCGCGAACTCGAAGCCAGATACGCATTCGAACTGTTTGACGCCGACGCCACCGAAATCGAGCTCAACCGCGATGTGGTGCTCGACCTGCGCGAGATCGGCCGCGTCCGCGCCGCCGAGGATGGTCCGGAGTTGGAACGGCTGATCGCGCTGTATCGCGGCGAATTGCTGGCCGGGGTCAGTGGGCTGGGCAGCGAGTTCGACCAGTGGCTGGCGCAGGAGCGGACGCGCATCGAGAACCACTTCGCCACCCAGGCCACCGAGGCGGCACTGCGGATCGGCGGACGCGGCGCGCATTCATCACTGTTCCGACTGGCCGAGCGCCTGCCCTATTCCGATGTGGTTTGCCGCGCCACCATCGAGCTGTTCCGTGCGGAGAACAATGAAAGCGGCGCTCGCGCTGCCTACGCTGCGTTCCGCAACCGCCTGCGCCACGGGCTGGGGCTCGAACCGTCGGCTGAAACCGCCGACCTATTCGATCACGATGATGACCATGCCACTCCGGCGCAACCACGCAGCATCGAGCGGCGCCGTCCCCTGCCGGACGAAGAGTCGGCCCGGCTGAGCTTCGTGCCGCGTGTCGTACTGCTGCCGCCGCTGCAGGATTTCAAGCTGGCGAGCATCCCCAAGCACCTGGCGCCGGCGCTGGTCGAGGACGTCACCATCGGCTTGTCGCGGCTCAAGTCGGTATCGGTGATCGCTCCGCACACGGCCTGGCAGCTCGACCCGTTCACTGCCCTCGACGAGGTGCGCGCGCATCAGATCGACTACGCGGTGGAAAGCCGCATCGCGCCAAACTTCTCCAGTGACGGGCTGTCGCTCGCCATCCGCCTTGTCCGCGCCGCCGGCCGCGAAATCGTCTGGGCCGACAAGTTCGCATTCACCGCGCTGAATGCCCCCGAAAACTATTGGGATTTCACCAATGGCGTGGCCCGGGCGCTGGCCGACAGCATCGAAACAGCGGAGCTGCAGCGCGAGCGTACCCAGCGCGACGCTAATGCCTATTCCCATTACCTCGCCGGCCGGCACAATCTGAGGTCCTTCGACCTGCCCAAGATCCGGCGCGGCCGGAAGTCGCTGCGCATTGCCCGCGACATCGAGCCCGAGCAGGCGTCGATCGAAAGCGCGCTGGCCCGTTCCTACGTGGTCGAGTGGGTATTGCGGGCTGGATCGGACAGGACGCTGCTCGACAAGGCCAAGCTGCATGCCGAGCGCGCCGTGTCGATCGACCCCAACGATGGAACCGCCTATCGCGAGCTCGGCCGCGTCGCCCTGTTCGACCGCGACCTCGACCAGAGCCTCGCGCACATGACCATGGCGGCCGAGCTGGCGCCCAACCACGCCGACGTGCTGGCCGACTTTGCCGACACACTTGTCCACAACTCCGACTTCGCCGCCGCGCAGGAGAAGATCGAGGCCGCCGTGCGGCTCAATCCGGTGCCTCCGGATGAATACTTATGGACGCTGGGCGGCATTAACTTCTTCAGGGGCCGCTGGGAGGAGGCCCTCGGCCATTTGAACCAAATGCGGAACCCGGAACCGGCCCTGCGATTGATGGCTGCGACGGCTGCAATGGCAGGGCGAATGGACCTCGCCCGGAGGTATCGGTTGCAAGCGCTTAAATTGCAGCCGGATTTTACAACCGCCCGTTGGGTATCCCGTATGCCACAGCGCGATCCTGCTGATGTTGATCTGTATATTGAGGCGTTGCGAAAGGCCGGCTTCAAGTAGGCCTCAATGGAGAAGTACACATGCGTTACGTGATTATCGGTCAGAAAGACGCGTCGCAGTTGCTGGTAGTCGATACCCAGCTGATGACCGTTACCTCGGTCGACCAGTCCACGGTCGTCCCCTCGAACGTCCGCTCGGCGCTCGCCGCGGGCAACACCATCGTCGACGGCATCGACATCGCCGTGGCCGCTGGCCAGCGTGAGGACGGCAGCGCCGTCTGGCACTACCACTCCAAGTAACCTTGAATTTCGGAGCCAAACTTCGCCCGGATGCTGTGACGGCACCCGGTGGAGAACAGAATCCCGCGGCGCTGCTGCGGGATTTGTCTTTGCATTTCAGCGAACTCGGCATCACCCGGCTGGCCCGCCAGACCGGGCTCGATCGCATCGGCATCCCCTGCTACGCCGCGATCCGTCCGAACTCGGCGACCATCGCCGGCCATCAGGGCAAGGGCGTCGACGACGTCTCGGCCCAGATCTCGGCGGTAATGGAAGCGGCCGAGTACGCCATCGCCGAGGCGCCGCAGACGCCGCAGCGCACCCTCGGCATCGTCGAGGCCCGCGCGGCCGGGCACGAGTTGATGGACGTGGCGCATCTGTTGCCGCGGGGAACGGTGCTTGATGAGGCGCAGCCGATCCGCTGGGTCGAGGGCTTTGCGCTCGAGACCGGCGCCATGGTGCTCGTTCCGTACGATGCGGTGGTGCTCGGCACGCCGCCGCGCGATCTGCCAGGGCTGTCCCAATCGACCAACGGCATCGCCGCGGGTACACGGCTGTCAGGCGCGATACTGCACGGGCTGTGCGAGGTGGTTGAGCGCGACGCGGTCTGCCTCTGGGGCTACAAATCCGATGCAGCCGCTAACGCCACCGCGGTTTTCCCCGATGCATTCGGCGACGCGACGGTGGACGCCCTGGTGGAGAAGATCGCCCGCGCCGGCTACCGGCTGCGGCTGTTCGACCAGACCAGCAATATCGGCGTGCCGGTAGTCTACGCGGTACTTTCCCCCGCGGACGGCGCCGACAAGCATTTCGATGTCGCGACCGGCGCCAACTGTCACCCCATAGCGGCCGTCGCAGCGCGGCGCGCCATTGTTGAAGCGGCGCAGACGCGGATCACCAATATAGCAGGGGCGCGCGACGACATTGTCGAGGGCGAGTACGAACTCGAACTGGGCCGCAGTATCGCCGTGCTGACCGAGGAGACCCCGGCGACGCGGTCGGCGCCGGCCGGCCTGCCGCCAGGGACCGGCGAGGCCGAGCTGATTGCGGCGCTGCAGGCCGGGCTCGCCAAGGCCGGGCTGCAGCGCATTGTCGTCATTCCGCTCGGCGGTGAGCAAATGGGCATCAATGTAGCCAAACTTTACGTGCCGGGCCTCGAGGATCGGCTGACCAACACCAACTGGCGCCCCGGTTCGCGTGCCACTGCCGCCATGCTGGGGTTCCTGTGAAAGTCCTGTTCGCCGGCCCATCGCTCGCCGGGCAGAGCTATGATCGCACCGGCCTCGACGTCCGGCCGCCAGCCCGGCAGGGCGACCTGCACCGGGCGGTTCTGGATGGCGCCGATGCCATCGGGCTGATCGACGGGGTCTTCGGCTTCGTGCCCTCGGTCTGGCACAAGGAAATCCTGTTCGCGCTGAAAGCCGGCATTCAGGTGCTCGGCGCCGCTTCGATCGGCGCGCTTCGAGCGGGCGAGTGCGCAGCATATGGCATGGAGGCGGTCGGGCCGATCGCCGAGAGCTATGTGAGTGGGGCACGCATTGAGGACGCTGATGTCTGCCTCGCCCACGCGCCGGCCGAACTGGATTTCATGCCGCTGAGCGAGCCGCTGGTCGATGTCGAGGCGACGGTGGCGGCAATGGACATAACGGGCGCCGAGGCGATCGCCCTGCGGCTGGCCGCGCAGTCGATCTACTTTGCCGACCGCACAGTCGAGTCGATCGTCGCCGAAGCCGGATTGCCGGCCGAGTTCGCCGATCGCTACCGGGCCTCACGGGTTCGCGCCAAGACTGCCGACGCGCTGTTGTTGGTCGAGCGGTTGCGGGCCTTGCCGCCCGGTCGTCGCCCGATACCGGCCTGGGCGTTCGTCGAGTCCGAACCCTGGCGCACCTACGTAGCGGGGCTCGCAGAACAGGCGGCCTAGCGCCACTCCCGGACCGAGCGCTATGCTGGCGGCACAGGACCGGGAGAGCCTCATGTCCGTGACTATCCGCCGTGCCGGCCTCGCTCTGCTGCTCGCGATCACCCTCAGTGGCGGCGCCGCGATCGCCGAACCCGTCCTCGACCGCGCCGCGATCGAGCAGCGGGCCGAAGCCGCGGCGCGCTACCTAGTTGCCACCGAGACCGCCGAAGGGCGGTTCTTCTATGAGTTCGACTTCCTGCGCTCGCATTTCACCGACGACGACAACATCGTGCGCCAGACCGGCGCCGGCTTCGTGCTGAACCAGTTCTACTTGCTGTCCGGCAAGCCGGGCTTTGCCGAGCCGGCGGCGCGCAGCATCGCCTACTATGCGGCGAAGTCGGTAGCGGTCGGCGATGGCCAGCTGCCGTCGGAGGATGGGACGCGTGAAGGTGGGCGCGCCGGCGCAGCGGCGCTGGCGCTGCTCGCCGAGCTTTTTCACAGCCGCGCCATCGGCAAGGATTTCCGGCCGGACCTGCGGCAAGCCTGGTTACGTGGCCTCGCCGCTCAGCAACTGGCAGGCGGCGCCATCGCGCAGCGCCCGCAAGATACTGATGCGGATTCCTACGCCACCGGCGAGGCCTGGTTGGCCCTGGCGCACTATATCGACCTCGTGCCCGGCGAGCCCGAGGTGGCGGCGATGCTGGAGCGGCTGGAAGCGGGAGTGATGGCAAAGTATCTGGCGGCGCCAGATCGGATGTTCGCCCATTGGGGGCTGATGTCGGCGGCACAGCGGTTGGCAACCACCGGCGAGCCGCGTTATCGCGACTTCATCGAAGCTTTCGGCGGCAACTACGTGCGGAAGCTGCTGCCCAGCGCAGATTCCGGAGCCAACACCTGCGCCGCGCTCGAGGGGCTGATTGCCGCTGTGTCGGCGCTCGAGCAGCGGGGCGGCTCCGATGTCGCGACTGAAATCCGGACCCACGTCGAGGCCCGGCTGCCGGCAAACCTGGCCCTGCAGCTCGCCGGCGACGGCACACGGCTCGAATTCGGCCCTGGCCACTATTACGAGGACCCCAAGCTCAAGAATTTCGTCGGCGCCTTCCTGAATGGCGCCTATGTGCTGCGGACGCGGGTGGACTCGACCCAGCATTGCCTCTCCGCGCTACTGCTCTATCGGCAGATGATCGATGGCACGACGGATTGGAAGATGTGATCGACCTCAGTGTTTGACTGGCGTTGCCTGCGTCTTTGCAAAGTGGTTTAGTTCTTGAGCGTACGACAACGCACGGGAGACTTCGTATGTCTGCAGTCTCGACCAAGCCCAGCTTAACTCGCTCGCTTCGCATCGGCACGATCGCGACCATCGTCGCCGGCGGCCTGCTGCTCCTCGCGCCGGCCGCGAGCTCCCAGTCGGTGACTCCGCAAAGCGTAGATCCGTGGCAACACTTCATCGACTGCGCCGGAGTGTTGATCACGGCGCCGGACGTCCACGCGGCGAACTGCCTGCCGAGCAATGCCGGCCTGGAAACCAAGTCCCTGGGCGCCTCCGGCGATGACGATTCCAAATGCCCGGTCCGTCTGACGCAAAGTCAGTTCGATGGCTACGAGGATGACGACTGCTACGGTGACGCTGTGGATGATTTTCCGGACGACTCCCAGCAGATCTAGTCACGACAGGCTTCGTACCAAGCATCTTGGAGCGGCAGTCGGCCTAGTGCAGTTGCGCGCTCTTTAGCGCCCTCAGCTCCACCGGGTGGATCAGCCGTGCATGCGCGACGGTGATCGAGTGGATCGGCCCTTCGATCTTTTCCTCCCAGAAGGCGAGGAATTTGCGCAGGGTCGGGAATTGCGGGAACACATCGTATTCCTGCCAGACGAAATCCTGCAGCAGCGCCAGGTGGTCGGGCACGCGATAGATGATCTGCGCAGTGGTGAGGCCGAAACCTTCATTATCGGCGTGGGTAGTCAGCGGCGACATCAGGCACCTCCGATGGGCGGGCGACCGGATGAGCATCAGGCGAAACCGCCCGCATGACAAGATAGTAGCACGAAAAGTTTAACGATTTCAAATGCATAGCAGCAACCACCGGGGAGTGCTGACAGAGCAGCGGGAGCTGTGCGAGGCCATGGTTGGATCGACCCGGCACGTGCGGCAAGCCTTGAAGGAGGCAGCTAATGGCAACGATGGTTCGACTGACCCATGACCAGATCGAGCGGCTGATCGTCGACATGGACGAAATGGAGAAGCGGCTGAAGGACATGCATGCCGAGCTGATCGAGATCGGCGTCCCCAAGGACACGCTCGGGCGGTTCGCCAAGCTCCATGATCGCTACACCACCGGCGTGGCGTTTCTGCTGAAGCAGCGGGAACTCGGCAGGTCCGAGGACGGTTCGGGCTAAGTCCCGGCCGCACCGAAGTTGCGAACAAAACGCGAATGGTGCTTCCTGATCAGGAACTCTATCCCGGATCGATTCGCGTGCCGCCTGCTGCTTCCCTCACCTATCTCGACAAGCTGAACCCCGAGCAGCGGCTGGCGGCGGAGCATGTCGGCGGGCCGTTGCTGGTGATCGCCGGGGCGGGGTCGGGCAAGACCAACACGCTGGCGCACCGGGTGGCGCACCTCATCGTCAACGGCGCCGATCCGCGCCGCATCCTGCTGATGACGTTCTCGCGACGCGCATCGAGCGAGATGCAGCGCCGGGTGGAGCGGCTGGTGGCGCAGGTGATGGGCGCCAAGTCCGGCGTGATCACCGATGCGCTAAGCTGGGCTGGCACGTTTCACGGCATCGGCGCGCGGTTGCTGCGCGAGCATGCCGAGCAGATCGGGCTGGCCCCGGGGTTCTCGATCCACGATCGCGAGGATTCGGGCGACCTGATCAACATCATCCGCCACGAGATGGGGTTCTCGGAGGCGAAGAAGCGCTTCCCTACCAAGGGTACGTGCCTCGCCATCTATTCGCGCGTCGTCAACGCTCAGGATGATCTGGACGTGGTGCTGAAACAGGCGTTCCCGTGGGTCGCCATGTGGGGGCCGCAGCTGCGCGAGCTGTTCGGCGCGTATGTGGAACAGAAGCAGCAACAGCAGGTGCTCGATTATGACGACCTGCTGCTCTATTGGGCGGCGATGATGCGGGAGCCCGCGATTGCCGAGGATCTGGCGGGACGGTTCGATCATGTGCTGGTCGATGAGTACCAGGATACCAACCGATTGCAGGCCTCGATCCTGTTGGCATTGAAGCCTGATGGTGACGGGCTGACGGTGGTCGGCGACGACGCGCAGTCGATCTACTCGTTCCGCGC
>JBKJMF010000188.1:0-6577 GCA_046596525.1 Devosia sp.
CGAGAAACGAGCAGACGCATGGCGAAGATCAAGGTCAAGAACCCGGTTGTCGAGATCGATGGCGATGAGATGACCAGGATCATCTGGCAATTCATCAAGGACAAGCTGATCCATCCGTACCTCGATATCAATATCGAGTACTACGACCTCGGCATGGAGTCCCGCGACCAGACCAACGACCAGATCACCGTCGACGCTGCTCATGCGATCAAGAAGCACGGCGTCGGCGTGAAGTGCGCAACGATCACCCCGGACGAGGCCCGCGTCAAGGAATTCAACCTCAAGGAAATGTGGAAGTCGCCTAACGGGACCATCCGCAATATCCTCGGCGGAGTGATCTTCCGCGAGCCGATCATCTGTCAGAACGTGCCGCGGCTGGTGCCCGGCTGGACCCAGCCGATCATCGTCGGCCGCCACGCCTTCGGCGACCAGTACAAGGCCACCGACTTCCGCTTCCCCGGCAAGGGCAAGCTGACCATCAAGTTCACCGGCGATGACGGCAAGGTCATCGAGCACGAAGTGTTCGACGCACCGTCTTCGGGTGTCGCCATGGGCATGTACAACCTCGATGACTCGATCACCGACTTCGCCCACGCTTCGTTCAACTACGCCATCAACCGCAAGGTGCCGTGCTACCTCTCGACCAAGAACACCATCCTCAAGGTCTATGACGGTCGCTTCAAGGACATCTTCCAGGAAGTCTTCGAGCGCGACTACAAGGCCAAGTTCGACGAGCTGAAGATCTGGTACGAGCACCGCCTGATCGACGACATGGTCGCGTCGGCGCTGAAGTGGTCCGGCGGCTATGTCTGGGCGTGCAAGAACTACGATGGCGATGTGCAGTCCGACATCGTGGCCCAGGGCTTCGGCTCGCTCGGTCTGATGACCTCGGTGCTGATGACCCCCGATGGCAAGATCGTCGAGGCCGAGGCCGCGCACGGCACTGTCACCCGACACTACCGCCAGCACCAGCAGGGCAAGGAGACCTCGACCAACTCCATCGCCTCGATCTTCGCCTGGACGCGCGGCCTGCAGCACCGCGCCAAGCTCGACAACAATGCCGAACTGGCGAAGTTCGCGCTGACCCTCGAGCAGGTCTGCGTCGACACCGTCGAAGCCGGCCAGATGACCAAGGATCTCGCCCTGCTCGTCGGCCCGGACCAGAAGTGGCTTTCGACCCTGGGCTTCCTCGACGCCATCGACGCCAACCTGCAGAAGGCCATGGCTGCCTGATCGGCGGATACAATGACCGAACTGGTTCCGATCATCGTCGCTAGCACCGTCGATCGGAACTTCCTGCCCATGATCGAGGTCGTGGCGACCTCGATCGCTGCCACGGCGCGGAACGGCCGTGCGGTGGAGTATCATGTGCTCTACATGGGCCCAGCCAGCCGCATAAGCCGGCGCCTCCAGGGCTGGCAACGCGGCGCAGTGACGATCCACCTGCACCCCTTCGTAAATCCCTGGGAGCGTTTCGGCAGAGTCAGCGGTCTCCCGCCCTCGACGCTGAGCAGGTTCTCGCTACCCGATGTGCTGGCCGACAAGTCTCGTGCCATCTATCTCGACACCGACGTGATCGTCGAAGCCGATCTCGGGGAGCTATACGATGCGCCGCTCGATGACATGCCGGTCGGCGCCGTCATCGACCGCCACGTAGTCGAGCAGGCCCTGAAGCCGGTCGCCGGAACCGAACGGCATCGGGCCGAACTCCTGGCGTACCTCTCGGATTTCCTTGGGCTCGAAACCGAGGAGCAGGTCCGGGACTATCGCCAGGCCGGCGTGCTGCTGATGAACCTCGATGCGTTGCGCGCCATGAACTTCGCCACACAGATGGGCCGCGTGCTCGAGCTAAAGGCGCGTGGACTACGCTATGCCGACCAGTGCGCGATCAACCATCTGCTGTCGGGCAGGATGGCGCTGCTCGATCCGCGCTGGAACGTGCTGGCGTACAGCATGGTCCCGGAGAAGTCCGCTTCCATCCTTGCCGGTTTCGAGACCTACACTGCCTTGCAGCAGAGCCGACCCTTCATCATCCACTTCGCCGGCCCAAAGCCTTGGCTTAGCCGGCGAATGCCCGGAGCCGCACTGTGGTGGCAACGCGTCCGAGACGCTGGACGCGGCAGGCAATTCTACCTTCTCTTTCTCCGGGAACGCCTGAATCACAGGCTCGTCAATCTCCGCAAGCGTAAGCCGGCTCCAACTCACCAAACTGTGCAGAAAAACTAGCCCCCTCGCCATCCGGCACGGATATGCTGGGGTCCTTGAGGGAGCAGGTGCGATGGCCGCAGGTACCAAAGTCGATCCGTGGTTGCTCAAGACGCCACCCGGTAGCAGCGACATTACACTTTATCGCGCCCCCGACGCTGTTCCCCCTGCGCTGGTCTGCATCGCTGGCAGCACCGAACTCCGCTACCAGCTTCGCGCCATCGAAGACCTGCATCAGATGCTGAAGCAGCACGGCGACTGGATGGAACTGGGCAATGCCGATGAGCAGAAGGAAGCGAAGCCGGGCACCGTCGAGGCCTGGGCCCGCTCGCCCGACAATCCGGTCGGCGGCTGGTATGGCCTCAAGAAGGGCTTTCGCGGCCGTTTCGCCAACTACGTGACGCCGGTGCTCGAAGCGCTCGGCCTCGTCGAACTGGAGCATGGCCCACGCAACAATCGGGTCCGCGCGCTCTAGCGCCATCATTTTCGCGAACCTGCCCCAAGGACGCTTGAACCGCGGGCGTCAAAGCTTCTAGAAATACAGTTCTTGGGGGAGTTTTCGCATGCGCTTTCCGGTTTTGGCGGCAGCTCTGCTGTCTATCGCTCTTGCTATTCCGTCCGTTGTGTCTGCCGCGACTATTTCCATCGTCTCGATGCAGTATTCCGCCGCCCACCCGGTGCCGCACCTGCATTACGAGGGCGATACGGCGGACGGTGATGTCGCGACGCTGCAGGGCATGTACGAGACGTTCGTGAAGTGCCGCCTCTCCTGCATCGGCCCCGATGGCGGCGCCACCGCGGTGCTGACGCTTAACGGTCCTGGCGGCAGCTACTACGAAGGCCTGATGCTGGCCGACTTCCTCCGCGCCAACCACATCGCCACGGTCGTCGAGCGCGGCAGCACCTGTTACTCCGCTTGCGCCTTCGCGTTCCTAGGCGGCTCCGCCTGGTCCAGCCAGGAAGGCGTCGGCACCTACGTCGACCGCATGGTCGAGCCCGGCTCCATCGTCGGCTTCCACGCCCCCTATGCCGACGAAGCAGCCTTCACCGATGCCCTGAAGGAGCGCGGTGCCATGGCCATGCAGGGCCAGACGCGAGACTCACTGGCCCTGATGGTCAAGGAGCTGGTGAAGTGGAACGTCGACCCGGAGGTCATCTTCAAGATGGTCGGCATGGGCCCCAATGAAACCTACAACCTCGTCACCCCTGAGGACCTCTACCTCGCCCGCGTTTCGCTGCCGCCGACGCCCTCCTCGGGTTGGATCACCGACATGCCGGCTGCCATCCGCGAGGTCTGCCTGCGCCTGCTCGCCATCGACGAGCGCGCCGACCCCTACGACATGTACTGGCGCTTCCTCTCCGACTACACGCCCGGCATCGGCAGGGCCGAATTCGCCGGCCCGATCTCGGGTTACACGCTGGGCGACCGCATCCTCGACATCGGCAGCTGCGCCGCCACCGACGCTTCGATGGCCACCGACGGCGACTACGAGGTCGCGCTGTATTTCACCCCAGGGATCGACGGCCTCAACGCCGCCAGCACCAGCTTCTTCAATCGCCAGCACGGCTGGTCGACCGCCGGCATGGGCCGCAACCCGGCCAAGAGCATCTTCACCAAAGGCCCGCTCAACAGCTACTTCCTGCCGCTCGATGCCGATCTCGACAGCCTCGACCGGCCCGGCGAAGCCGATATCGACGCCAACCGCTTCAACACCTCCCTGCCACCGCTGCTGCCCACCATGCCGAGCGACCTGATCGTCGACGTCAGTTCGCCCAGCTCCCGCGTTTCGCACCTCGGCGATGTGTTCGTCTTCGAACGCGTCGGCCCGAAGCTGCTCTACGACAGCGCCGCGGCCCAGGGCGCGCTCGGTCGCACCTACACCAACGATGCAAGCGGCGGCACCGGCTTCGTCCGCGAGGGCACCTTCGTCGACACCGCGGCCAATTTTGTCTGGTTCAGCCTGCTGAGCGGCGAAAGTACCGCAATCGTCGAGGCGATTGTCGTCAAACCCGATGGTGTGGCCGCTACCGCCGAAGATCTCGCGACCCTCCGCCGCGTCCTGTGCGAGTCCGATTTCCAGGGCTCGAAACTCAACTGCGGCTAGTCAATGATTTTAGCGGTTACCTGTGGACCAACAAGATCGAAACCATTGGCCCGCTCGCCGCGCAGAAGTTCAAAATAGAGACGAAATAATTAGACGCTGTGACATCCGCGCCCATCGACGCACCCGCCGACCCATCGTATACGAACCTGACATACCAGTCGCTGTCCCTCCCCGTTTTGGATACTCAAGATGCCCTCCGGCGTCGCTTTTTCGCTCGTTGCCTATCTCCTCTATTCCTGCTGTGACGCGATTATCAAAGGCTTCGGATCAAGCCTGACGGTCTTCGAGATTGCCTTCTGGACCGCGCTGTTTTCCTTCCTTCCGGCCATCTTCACCAAGCCCAAGGGCGAGCACTGGCGACAGTTCCACCACATGCGCCACCCCTGGCTGGTGAACCTGCGCAGCCTTGCCGGCGTGATCGGCAATCTCTGCATCATCTATGCCTTCACCCACATTCCGCTGGCCGAGGCCTATTCGATCGCTTTCCTCGCCCCGATCTTCGTGGTGGCGCTGTCGAGGACCATCCTCAAGGAGGAAGTCACCTGGCAGCGCTGGCTGTTCCTCGGCGCCAGCTTCCTTGGTGTGCTGCTTGTGGTGCGCCCCGGCTTCCGCGATCTGCAATTGGGGCACCTCGCGGCGTTCGGGGCGGCGCTGATGGGCGGCATCGCCACAACGACCCTGCGCAAGGTCGCGCCGGTGGAAAAGCGCGTCACCCTTCTCGGCTTCCCGCTCGGCTATGTTGTCCTCATCAACGGCATTCTCATGCTGCCGGCCTTCACCTGGCCCAGCTGGGAAGAGTTCGCCCTGTTGCTCGCCATCGGCGGGCTGGGCGGCACCGGCAACATCCTGTTCATCGCCGCCACGCGCCGCACGCCGGTCAGCCTGATCGCCCCCGCGCAGTACAGCCAGATCGCCTGGGCGGTAATCTTCGGCGCCCTCTTCTTCAACGAGTTCCCCGACACCATCGCCTATTGCGGCCTGGTGGTCGTGGCCTTCGGCGGCATCCTCAACGTGATGTCGGACGAGACCCGTATCCGCATCTTCTCCCGCCTCTCGGTGTTCGGCCCGGCCAGCGCCATCTCGGAAGTCAGCGCGCCGCTCGGCGACGACGCTAACCTGCCGCGCCGTGGCGACGCTGACGACCAGGCGCCGGCGGCGACGGGCAAGTAGATGCTCCGCGCCCTCGCCCCCACTTCGCTCGGCGTGCTCAGCGCGCTGGCCGCCTATGCGGTCTATTCGACCGCCGACGCGCTGGTGAAGGGCTTGGGCGCCGAGCTCAGCGTGTTCGAGATCGGCTTTTTCACCACGCTGTTCTCGATCATCCCGGCGCTGTTCACCAAGCCCAAGGCCGAGCGCTGGCGCGATACCTTCAAGCTCAGCCGGCCGTGGCTGATGGCATTGATCGCCGTCGCCCGCACCGCGAGCGCCATGCTGATCACCTACTCGTTCGTCACCATCCCGCTGGCCGAGGCCTACTGCCTCGTCTTCCTAATCCCGGTGCTCACCGTCATCCTCTCGGTGGTGATCCTCCGCGAAGAGGTGAGCATCGATCGCTGGGCGCTGGTGATCATCAGCTTCCTCGGCGTGCTGCTGGTGGTACGTCCCGGCTTCCGCGAGCTTGAGCTCGGGCACCTCACGGCATTCGGCTGCGCCATCACCGCCGCGATTTCGGTGACGGCGATGCGGCTGGTCTCAAGCCACGAGCGCCGGGTGAGCCTGTTCGCGCTGCCCGGCCTGCTGACGCTGCTCGCCAACTTCATCGGCCTGATGATCGTCGGCTTCACCATTCCAAGCTGGTTGTTGCTCTGCGGGCTGCTGGTCTGCGGCGTACTCGGCGGAATCGGCTACCTGCTGCAGATCGCCGCTGTGTCGCTGGCGCCGGCCAGCCGGATCGCGCCGATGCAGTACAGCCAGGTGGTCTGGGCGCTGCTGTTCGGCGCGCTGTTTTTCGCCGAAGTGCCCGATGCGCTCGGGTTGGCCGGGCTCGGCGTCGTGGTCGCCGCCGGGCTCGCCAATGTGTTCAGCGATGGGGCACGCGCCCGCATTGCCGGGCGCTGGTCCGAATATCGGGCGCGCCGGGACAATCCGTCGCCCGATAACTTCAAGGGCCCGGGACCCGATCCGGTCTAGCTCTAGAGCGCCGCGCGCACCGCCGCGATCGCCGCGTCGGCCTTGCCGCCATCCGGACCACCGCCCTGCGCCATGTCGGGACGGCCGCCGCCGCCCTGCCCGCCGAGCGCCACGGTGGCGAACTTTACCAGCTCACC
>JBKJMF010000383.1:0-3351 GCA_046596525.1 Devosia sp.
ACCAAACGCCAGTTGCAAGCGATGCTTTTCCAAGGTTGGAAGGCCGAAAGGCTGGCCGTCCCCCGCGGCACGACTTTCGGCTCGCTCCGCAAAGGCAAAACGATACTCACGATTTTCTACGAGGTGCTGAGGTCAGCTCGGGGAGGCGAGCGGTCGTGATTGACGCTCTACGCTCTGGCGAATTGCGCCGTGTCGCGCCACAACTTGACTGACACCCCGAAAGACACGCTTTGGGAGTAGGTCAACCATCTTCGGCGGCAACGGCAACTCGCCATCTCCTGCTCATGGTTCTACTCGCGACATTCGTCGGGGCCTGTCTGTCTACCTTTACAAGGGGGACAGTGCACCAATCGCAACTGCGGTCTTGGTCTTCCAGAACGAGAGGATTACTCACCCGGCAGTTAGGGATCACAAGGTGGCGCGTCAGACCCCAATCACGATCCGGCCGCGACCGGCCTTCTTGGCGGCGTAGCAGGCCGCGTCCGCCCGGGCGAGGACCGCGTCGGCACTCACCCCCGCGCTCAGCCGAACGAGACCGATGCTCGCGCCCAGTTGATGCGGCCGTCCAATCAGCGTGACCGGAATGGAGGCCACGGCGACGGTCACAGCTTCGGCCAGCCGGCGAGCGTCTTCCAGCTCGCAGTCGCGCAACAGCACCACGAACTCGTCGCCGCCTATGCGAGCGACGAAATCGGTGCCGCGGACCGCCGACCTGATCCGCTCCCCCACAGCGACGAGCACCGCGTCGCCGGCCGCGTGCCCTAGCGCGTCGTTGACCGGCTTGAACCGGTCGAGGTCAATGAACATCAGGCAGCTCGGCAAGGTCTTGGTCGCCGCGATCACGGCGCTCCCGAACGAAGCACGATTGCCAAGCCCGGTCAGCGAGTCGTGTGTGGCCGCGTGTTCGAGCCGCGCCTCTATGTCCTTCAGGTGGGTGATGTCGGTGTCGGTGCCGATTGTGCGGAGCACATTGCCATCAGCGTCCCAGGCCACCGGCTTGCCACGGCTTAGAATCCAGATATAGCGCCCATCGCGGTGACGCTCGCGATATTCAAGGATGTCATAGCCGTCATCGCCGAGGTTCTGGCGCGAGACGGTCGAACGGATGCGTTCGCGATCATCCGGGTGGATGCGCTCAATCCAGGTTTCTTGGCGGTCGTCGATCGCCTCGTGCTCTGGAATGCCGCGCATAGTCCGCCACATTGGCGAGTAGAAGATGTTGCCGGTCCGGCTATCGTGGTCCCAGACGCCCTGCCGCGCCGCCTCGAGCGCAAAATGCCAGCGGCTCTCGCTTTCCGTTAAGGCGGCCTCCGCAGCTTTGCGCTGATCGATGCTACTTATTTGGGCGATGATATAGAGGGGCTGACCCGTGGCGTCGGAATCAAGCACCGACAGAGCCACCATGGCCCAGATGCTTCGCCCCGCGGCGTCCCGGCAGCGGTATTCGCCTTCCTGGGTGTTGGCACGTCCCGCCAACACGTTGGCCAGCGCACTTTGGCCCTCACGGTCATCGGGCGCGAAGATACTGTTCAGCGCGAAGGTATCGCCTTGGGTACTCAAGCCGAACTCGAGAGCGAAGGTGCGGTTGGTGTAGAGGACGCGCCCATCCATCCCGGCCACTGCCATGCCGACCGCGGCGCCGTCGATGATCTTGCGCAACATCGCGCCGTTCCTGCCGAACAGGAACGTCCCGGCATCTGCTCCCCTATCGATAGCCTCACGCATCACAGTAGGATGACATAGAGCCGGTTAATCGGGGGTGACTGAATGCAGCGAAAACTCTGGGGTCACCTGGGTCGTGCAAGGGCCCGCTAAGCGGCCGAACGCTCACCCGGCGTTTCACGATGCGGGCCATCAGGGTCGGCGGCGCTGCCTTGCTTGGTCTCGCCGTTCGCCGTTTATGCCGGTCCGCATTGGATTGGTAAGAAGCATCCCTGGTTCAGGGTAACTGAGGCGGGTTACGCGCTAGCTGATCAGCCAGATCGTCTGGTTTGATCGGCTTAATAAAATGAAAGCCCTGCACCTCATTGCAACCGTTCTGTCGCAAAAAGGCCAGCTGCTGTTCGGTTTCGACGCCTTCAGCAATCACTCTAAGGTTCAGTTTTTGACCTAGGGAGATAACGGCGGGGGCAAAGGCACGGTCATCGTCCTCGTCGCTCGAGAGCCCCTTGATAAATGACTGGTCGATCTTGAGGCGATCCTATGGCGACGTCACAACGACGGGGCATACGGAGGAACCGATTGTTTAGGTCAAGGTGCGAATGTTGAGGACCTTGCCGCAGGATCCCTCGGATGTCTGTCCAACTCCCCCCGACTCTTTCTCGCCGATTAAATCTGACTGTAGCCATCACCGCGTTCGTCGCGCTTTCCCTCCTCGTGGGATTCGCCTACTGGGCTGTGAGCCTCGTCGATCGCCAGGCCATGGAGCGTCAGGTGCGGTTCGTACAGGGCGGCTTGCACGCCGTCCTAACCAGTCTTCCGGTCGAACAAGACAGTGCCGTGGTTTGGGACGATGCAGTACTTAAGGTCAAGGAAAATGACCAGGCCTGGATGGCGGAGAACCTGGGCGAGTGGATGGGATCCTATTTCGGCCACGACAGGGACTACGTACTCAACGAGGGGAACCAGTCAGTCCACGCCATGAACGACGGTCGCACCGTCGACGCGGCGGCCTTCTTATCTGAAGCTCCTGTGCTTATGCCTTATGTTGATCGGCTTCGTTTGGAAATGGAGGACGCAGCTGGCGGCGCAGCAGACTCGACCAGCGCTATTGCCGATTTGGGGGCCAAGGACACGGTCATCCTGGATGGTTTTCTTGCGTTCGTCAGCGTCCGGCCGATTATTCCCAGTTCGAGGAAGGTCCAACAGGCAGCCGGAACAGAATACCTGCATGTCGCCGTTCAACGAATAGATCTAACTCTGCTCGACAAAATTGCAGCTCAGTACGACATTTCTCGCCTCCACCTGCTTCAGCCGACCGAACAGGGCAAGTCTGGGCAAGCGGTGTCAGTTTCGAATGAAGAAGGAAAAATCCTTGGAGTGGTTGGGTGGGAAGGGGATCGGCCCGGCGTTCGGATGATCCTTGAAATCCTTCCCGGTTTTGCCGTTGCCGTGCTGCTGGCTGGCTCCCTGCTGGGCTGGCTCACCAGACAACTCAGGCGATCGACCTCCGACCTGCAGGCGAGCGAAGCCCAGACCCAGTTCTTGGCGTTTCATGACACTTTGACATCGCTGCCGAACCGGGCGCTGTTCGACGATCGAATAGAACGGGCGTTGGCAGCCTCACGGCGAGGCGGAACTAGGGTGGCTGTTGATTGCCACTGAGATCTGACCCTTTAGGGGCAGAAGTTT
>JBKJMF010000464.1:0-3733 GCA_046596525.1 Devosia sp.
TGACGGCCGTGCTGCGCATGGCGGGGCTGCGACCGACACGGCAGCGCGTGGCGCTGGCGGAGCTGCTGTTCGCCAGCGCCACGCGCTGCCGTGTCGGTCGCAGCCCCGCCATGCGCAGCACGGCCGTCAGGCAAGGTCGGCGCGACGGAACGGTCCGTACGATAAGGCTGCGGTCGGTCATACGATCCTTTGATGACAAGGCTTGTCAGCTTGAAGCTTATAACTTTGAGGGCGGCTCTGCACAAGCGGCGGTCGGTCGCGGCGGTCGGTCGCCCTTGGGGTGCTACCTTGACCGCTTGACCCTCCGCCCCCCTCTCTCTAGTAACGGTCTCGATTGACCGATCGGAGAAAGCCCCGGCCCATGGCGGAGCGCAAGAACGCATACGGCTACGACGACCTGATCTTGAGCGGCAAAGGCGAGCTTTTCGGCCCCGGCCGGGCCCAGCTTCCTGCCCCGCCGATGCTGATGTTCGATCGCATCACCCGCGTCGATTCCGATGGCGGCGCCCACGGCAGAGGCCAGGTGCGCGCCGAGCTCGACGTCAATCCGGACCTCTGGTTCTTCAAGTGCCACTTCATCGGCGATCCGGTGATGCCCGGCTGCCTCGGCCTCGATGCGCTGTGGCAGATGCTGGGCTTCTACCTCTGCTGGGACGGCTCGCCCGGCAGGGGACGGGCGCTCGGTTGCGGCGAGGTAAAATTCTCCGGCCAGGTCACTAATGATGTCAAAATCGTCGAATATGGCATCGACCTGAAGCGGGTGATGAAGTCCAGGCTCGCGTTCGGCATCGCCGACGGCTGGCTCAAGGCCGACGGCAAGCTCATCTACGAGGCTGCTGGCCTGCGCGTTGGGCTGTTCACCAACTGACCGCCAGCGGACCCGAGGGTTCGCGGCGAAAGAGGAGGCAATATGAGGCGCGTTGTCGTCACCGGCATGGGGATCGTCTCCTCTATCGGAAACAATCTCGATGAAGTGGTGGTGAGCCTGCGGGAGGCCAAGTCCGGCATCGTCTTCGCCGAGGACTATGCCAAATACAATTTCCGCTGCCAGGTACATGGCGCACCCAAGCTCAATCCCTTCGAGGTACTGGATCGCCGCACCACCCGTTTCATGGGCAAGGGCGCGGCCTGGAACTACATCGCCATGCAAGAGGCGATCGCCAATTCCGGGCTTGAAGAAAAAGACATCAAGAACCCGCGCACCGGCATCATCATGGGTTCGGGCGGTCCGTCCACCCCCACCCTGATCGAAGCGGCCGACATCACCCGCGAGCGCGGCCCCAAGCGCATCGGGCCGCTGGCCGTACCCAAGGCGATGAGCTCGACCGCTTCGGCGACCCTCGCGACGCCGTTCGGCATCCAGGGCGTCAACTACTCGATCACCTCGGCCTGCGCGACCTCCAAGCACTGCATCGGCGCCGGCTACGAGCAGATTCAGTGGGGCAAACAGGACATCGTCTTCGCCGGCGGCCACGAGGACCTCGACTGGTCGCTGTCGAACCTGTTCGACGCCATGGGCGCCATGTCGACCGACTTCAACGAGACGCCTGAGAAGGCCTCGCGGGCCTATGACAGCAAGCGCGACGGCTTCGTCATCGCCGGCGGCGCCGGCGTCGTGGTGCTCGAAGAGTACGAGCACGCCAAGGCCCGCGGCGCCAACATCCTCGCCGAACTCGTCGGCTACGGCGCGACCTCCGACGGCTACGACATGGTCGCCCCCTCGGGCGAAGGCGCCATCCGCTGCATGCATCAGGCGCTCGCCACGGTGAAGGGCAAGGTCGACTACATCAACCCGCACGCCACCTCGACCCCGGTCGGCGACCTGAAGGAAATGGAAGCCATCCGGGCCGTGTTCGGCAATGGCGACGCCTGCCCGCCGATCTCGGCGACCAAGTCGCTCACCGGCCACTCGCTCGGCGCCACGGG
Organism: Devosia sp.; assembly: GCA_046596525.1. GTDB lineage: Bacteria > Pseudomonadota > Alphaproteobacteria > Rhizobiales > Devosiaceae > Devosia_A. Next base: position 1,927 of record JBKJMF010000464.1, read on the forward strand.
TGTGCAGGAGTCCATCTACTGCATCCTGATGATGCGGAACCGCTTCATGTGCGAGAGCGCCAATATCGAGGAACTCGATCCGGTGTTCGCAGACATGCCGATCCTCCGCCAGCGCCGCGACAACGCCGATATCGGCATCGCGCTATCGAACAGCTTCGGCTTCGGCGGGACCAACGCGACGCTGGTGTTCCAGCACCCGGACGCGTAAACGCGTCCGGCCCGTCGGCGCTTTCCAGCTTGCCAATCAACACCGGCGTCATTCCCGCGAAGGCGGGAACCTAGTGCGATATCGCGACGTCCGCCGGTGCTGAAGCATCGCACTGGGTCCCCGCCTTCGCGAGGATGACGCCGGTCGGTGGGTGAGTACAGTCTAGTAGTTCAGCTCCGTGAACCGAGCCGCCCTGCCGTCATACAGCAACAGCCGTCCGACCAGCGGGTCGCCGACACCGGTGACCAGCTTGATCGCTTCCATCGCCATCAGCGTGCCGATGACGCCGGTGACGGCGCCGAGCACCCCGACCACCTCGCATGACGGCAAGTCCGCCTCATCCGGGGTGTCGGGGTAGAGATCGCGGAACTGCTTGCCGCCCGACATGAACACCGTGACCTGGCCGTCGAACATCGAGACGGCGCCCGAGACCAGCGGGATTTTCGCCGCTTCCGCAGCTTCGGCAACGATCAGCCGGGTGCCGAAATTGTCAGTCCCGTCGATCACCATGTGATAGCCCGCAAGCAGTCGCGCGGCGTTCTCGGCCGTCATTCTCTCGATATGCGGCACGTACTCGACATGAGCATTGAGCCCGGTAACGAAGTTCCCGGCACTCTCCGCCTTGGGGGTGCCGATGCCGCTGCTCTGGTGGATCATCTGGCGCTGCAAGTTCGACAGCGACACCGTGTCGTGGTCGACGACGCCCAGCGTGCCGATGCCGGCCGCCGCGAGATAGGCGATCACCGGGCTGCCCAGCCCGCCGGCGCCGATCACCAGCACCCGAGCGGATTTCAACTTCTGCTGGCCATCGCCACCGACGCCGCGCAGCACGATGTGGCGCGAGTAGCGCTTGATCTCTTCCGGACTGAGAGCGGTCACTTCACCCCCGGGACCGGGACGGCGATGAAGCGGCGATCGGGACCTTCAAAACCCTGCGAGAACACCGAGATGATGGCGACCGGGGTCAGGCTGTTCCACGACCAGTTGACCGGCGCGACGATGCCGTAGGGGCGATAGGCGACGGTGCAGTTGCGCGATGCCGGAACGCTGGTGTCGCGATGTAGTTCGGTGGTCTCGCCACCCGTTTCCAGCGTCAGCGCGAAGCCGACCGGCGGCGGAAAGCCAAAACTCTCGACGCAAGGGACGGTCGAGGCGGACTCGAACGTCTCGATCTTGACTGTGACCGGGTTGGGCGGCGGGTCCATGCCGAAGCCGCGGGCGCCGAACTCGATGCTGGTACCGTTGTGACCGACCTCACCGTCGCCGTTGAGCGCCTCGATCACTGCCGGCTCGCTGATGCCGAGATCGGAGAAGGCCTTGGCGGCCTTGGCCATAGACTGAGCGCGGACCCCGGTGAGCCCCGGGCTCTCCTCTTCGAGCGTCACGCGGAACGGCGAGCCGCCGGCCCATTTGTCCTCGGCGACATCTAGAATGAAGATGTTGGAGTAGGGGAAGCCCGAGCCGTCCTGGACGCCGAACTCCTCGTAGCCGAAATAGCGGCCATCGGCGGAAAAGCCGAGCGCGGCGAAATTTGCCGCGTCGCCGGCCAGTGCCGGGGCGGCCGCGAGGGCCAGAAAGCCGAGACTAGCGGCCAGTCGA
>JBKJMF010000503.1:0-3182 GCA_046596525.1 Devosia sp.
TCCAGCTCGAGATTGCGACCGGCGTGATCCGGGCACGTTCTTTCGACGACCAACCATACTTCGCTGCCGATTGGCTGGTTGCATCAAAACGCTCGTGTCCCGCAAGGTTTCCCCGCGGGACACGAAACGGGCAAGGCCCAGCTAACGGCGGAAGGGTCGGACCTTTGCCGGTGGGGATTACATCTTCGGCAGAAGCACTGCGTCGATGACGTGGATCACGCCGTTCGACTGCACGACGTCGGCGATGGTCACGTTGGCGACGCCACCGTTCTCGTCGGTCAGGGTGATCTTGTCGCCCTCGTACTTGGCAGTCCAGACGCAGCCACCAACGGTCTTGACCGGGTGAGCGCCGCCGTCGTCAGCAACCATCTTGGAGATGGCGGTCGACAAGGCGTTGGCGGCAACCACGTGGCAGGTCAGGATCTTGACCAACTGATCCTTGTTCTCGGGCTTCAGCAGGTTGTCGACGGTGCCGGCCGGCAGCTTGGCGAAGGCTTCGTTGGTCGGGGCGAACACGGTGAACGGGCCAGCGCCCTTCAGCGTCTCGACCAGGCCGGCGGCCTTCACGGCGGCGACGAGCGTGGTGTGATCGGCCGAGTTCACGGCGTTGTCGATGATGTCCTTGGTCTCGAGCATCGGCGCGCCGCCGACCATCGGGTTTTCAGCAAAGGCAGCGCCGGAGATAGCGGTAACCGACAGCATGGCGGAGACGGCAAGTACGCGGAGAGTGGAGAACTTCATTGTTTGGTTCCTTCCTTTGGGTGTCGTCGGCATTATTCTTGCGACGGGACAGGCTGAGATACGCACTGCCGGAAGGAATGGTTTCGCGCACCATCAAGAAGCTGCAGGATTTATTATCGCCATTTGGTGAAACTTTTTTTGGCTTGGGCCGTACACTCGCCCGTCCCCGACTGGGAACGGAAGCGGCCCGCCTCCTTCGGGAAGCGGGCCGCTAAAACTCGACCTGGACGACGGCCGTCAGATCGGCGTCGCGGTACCGACGGCGACGATCGGACCCTGGGCCTTGCCGGTGGGCGAGCCACCCTTCTGCTCCAGTGTCACCGCGAAGATTGTGCCCGGCTCGATGCTGGCCCTGGCCGCCGCGTCGAGCGGGATTTCCTTGCGCTCGTTGACCGGGATCACGCCCATCGACACTGCCGGCTGTTCGCCCTTGATGTACCAGAGCTCGAAATCCTTGTCGGGCACTGCAGCGCCCTTGAGCGAGGTGAGGCGCACCTGGCCGGAGGCCTGATCGTACAGCGCCACGAATTCGACGCCGCTGCCTTCCTGCGCCTGGATGGCGGCGACCAGCTGAGTCGCCAGGACAGTGGGATCGACGCGCGGCTGCATCAGGTTGACGCCGACAGCGACGACAGCCACCGCGGCGGCGGCGGCAGTGAGGCCGCGCCACAGGGCCAGTGAATTCCACCAGCCGCCAGACGATGCCGTGGCGGGAGCAAACAGGCGCGTCTCGAGTCGTTGCAGGACGCCGGCCGGCGCCGGCACCTCGGCGAATTCGCTATCGAGCGTCGCCAGCCGGGTGCGCCACAGGCGCAAGTCGGCCGCCAGCGCGGGTTCGGCGGCAATGCGGCGCGCCAAGGCAGCGCGCTCGCCGCCTTCGAGAAGGCCGAGCGCGTACTCGGCGACCAGAGCCTGGTCGTCTTCCCTACCGCCGCTGTGACCTTCCGTGCTCATGCAGACAGGCACTCTCTCAGTTTCAACAGGCTCCGACGGAGCCAGGTTCGCATTGTGTTCAGCGGCACGCTATGGCGCGTCGCCAGTTCCTCGTAGCTGAAGCCGTCGAGATAGGCCCCACGTACGCAGTCGGCCTTGTCGCTCTCGAGTTGACCGAGGCAGCCGTCGATGCGGGTGCGCTCGGAATTGTCGATGGTTGCCTGTTCTGGGTCAGGCGCCCCGTCGGCAAGGTCAAGCACGAGGTCGATATCGTCGCTCACCGGCTTCCGCGCCCGGAGGACATCAAGCGAGTGGTTGCGGGCGACCGCCACCAGCCAGCTGATCGGGCTGTACCCGCCCGCCACATAGCGGTCGGCGCGTTGCCAGATCTTGACGTACACTTCCTGGAGCGCCTCTTCGGCTTCCGATCTGTCCTTGAGAATACGCAGCGTTACGCCGAAAAGTTTCGCGCTGGTGCGGGTGTAGAGATCACGGAACGCAGCGCGATCCCGCAGGGCACAACGGGCGATGAGGTCGGCGATCTCGGGGCTCGCAGTGGTGCTCATGGCGCCAACTTAGCCAAAGGCTGTGCGTGTGCCTATCCCTGCAGCAGCCATGCCACGAAAACTTCGTGATTATTGTATTGAACCCGACGGGCTCAAAAGCGCTTTCGACTCCGCCGGAATGCGCTATAGGACGGACATAATGGATACACAGCGCGCCATGCCTGACATCGAGACATTTTCTCGCGACGCAGCCATCCTGTCGCAGGCGCTGCCCTATATGCAGCGCTACGAAGGCAAGACGGTCGTGGTGAAATACGGCGGGCACGCGATGGGCGATCTGGCCCTGGGCCAGGCATTCGCGCGCGACATCGCGCTCTTGAAACAATCCAAGGTCAATCCGATCGTCGTGCACGGCGGCGGGCCGCAGATCGCCACGATGCTGAAGAACCTCGGCATTGAGAGCAAGTTCGAGGCTGGCCTGCGCGTCACCGACAAGCGGACCATGGAAGTGGTCGAGATGGTCTTGGCCGGCTCGATCAACAAAGAAATCGTCGCACTGATCAATGCCGAAGGCGAGTGGGCGATTGGCCTGTGCGGCAAGGACGGCAACATGGTCTTCGCCAAGAAGGCCACCAAGACGGTCAAGGATCCCGGTTCGAACATCGAGCGTGAGCTCGATCTCGGCTTCGTCGGCGAGCCGGTGGAAATCGACCGCACGCTGCTCGATTTGCTCGCCCGTTCCGAGATGATCCCGGTGATCGCGCCGGTGGCGCCTGGTCGCGACGGCCAGACCTACAACATCAATGCCGACACCTTCGCCGGCGCCATCGCGGGCTCGCTCGGGGCCAAGCGCCTGTTGTTCCTGACGGACGTCGACGGCGTGCTCGATGCCAACAAGAAGCTCATCCCTGAGCTCTCGATGCGCGACGCCAAGGCGCTACTGGCCGACGGCACCATTTCGGGCGGCATGATCCCCAAGGTCGAAACCTGCCTCGAAGCGCT
>JBKJMF010000581.1:0-7059 GCA_046596525.1 Devosia sp.
CGGCGATGAACGCAAGCAACACATGCACGCCGAGAGCTTTGGGCTCATCGCCGATGGCGTCGACGAGATCCTGAAGGCCGTGCGGCTCTGCTGCCGCGAGGGCGTCGACAATGTGAAATTCAACGTCTCGGGCGACGAGTTCGTCGGCCACGCCCGCGCCGAGATCGTCTCGATCACCGAGCAGGAGCTCACCGCCGGCGTCGCCATGGCGCATGACTGGGGCAAGCGCGTCGCCTGCCACTCGCGCGCCGCCGAATCGGTGAAGCGCGCCGTGCGCGCCGGAGTGGATTGCATCTACCACTGCGATTTCGCCGACGAGGAAGCGCTCGACATGCTCGAAGCGGCAAAGCACCGCGTCATCGTCGGCCCGGCCTTCGGCCTCGTGCACAACTCGGTATTCGAGGGCGACGTAGTCGGCCTCACCAAGGAGGTGGTCGAGAAGATGGGTCTTCCGCGCAAGCTCGAACACACCGTGCGCACCTATCACGAGATGCGCCGGCGCGGCATGCGCGTGGTGGTCGGCGGCGACTACGGCTTCACCATTACCCCGATGGGCCAGAACGCCCGCGACATCGGCCACTTCGTCAAGTTCTTCGGCTACACCCCGGCCGAAGCGCTGAAATGCGCTACCGCCGTCGGTGGCGACCTGATGGGTCACAAGGGCGAACTCGGCGTCATCACCAAAGGCGCGCTCGCCGACCTGCTGCTAGTCGATGCCGATCCGCTGCTCGATCAGTCGGTGCTGGTCGGCCCCGGCCACTTCATGATGATCATGAAGGACGGCGACATGTTTCGAGACCCGCGCAACCGCCACGCCAACTACCAGCTCCGCGGCGCCGGCGGCCACTCCTCCCGCCTCGCGACCGGCCCCGCGCCGGTGTGAGGTCGACTGGCGCCGGGCGGAGAGCGCCCGCCCGGCGTCCTTTCCACATTGCCAAAGTTCTCATTTTGTCCCACGCCCGATTCGATTAGTGTGGCGCGCCTGAAGCATGGGAACCACGATGTCCGATTACGTTATCGCGCCGCCGCCGCAGCCTGCCGTCCCCGTCGCCGGCGGGGGGCTTTTCCCGGTCCGCCGCATCTATTGCGTCGGCCGCAACTATGCCGAGCATGCGCGCGAGATGGGGCACGACCCCTATGCGGAGCCGCCGTTCTTCTTTGCCAAGCCCGCCGATGCGCTGGTCACCAACGGCGCCGATTCGCCCTATCCGTCCGAGACCGAAAACCACCACCACGAGATCGAGCTGGTTGCCGCCATCGGCAGCGGCGGCAAGAACATCGCCGTCGCCGAGGCGATGAGCCACGTCTGGGGCTATGCCGTCGGCATCGACCTCACCCGCCGCGACCTGCAGGCCTGGGCCAAGAAAGGTGCCAAGCCGTGGGAGGTCGCCAAGGGCTTCGATCATTCCGCCCCGATCGGCACGCTGGTGTCCGCCAGGGACATCGCCACGCGGCTGAAGGGCGCCATCGAGCTTCGCGTCAACGGCGAGACCCGCCAGTCCGCCGACATCGCCGACATGACCTGGGACCTGCCGCACGTCATCGCCGAACTCTCGAAATACTTCGAGCTATTCCCCGGCGACCTGATCTTCACCGGCACCCCGGCCGGCGTCTCCGCCGTGGTGAAGGGCGATCTGCTCGAAGGCTCCATCGCCGGCATCGGAACCGTCACGGTGCGCATCGCCTGATGGAGTGGTCGCCGCAACAGGATGAAGCGCTGCAGGCGGTGTCGCGCTGGCTGAAGGACAAGGACGGCAAACAGGTGTTCCGCCTGTTCGGCTGGGCCGGCACCGGCAAGTCGACGCTCGCGCGTCATCTCGCCCAAGGGGTGAAGTCGGTGAAATACGCCGCCTTCACCGGCAAGGCGGCGATGGTGATGCGCAAATACGGCGCCCGCAGCGCCTCGACCATCCACTCGCTTATCTACGCGCTGGTGTCGGAAAAGGACGGCGAGCCGAAATTCGCGCTCGACCCGGAAAGCGAAGCGCTGACCGCCGACCTGATCGTCATCGACGAGGTGTCGATGGTCGACGAGCAACTCGGCCGCGACCTCCTCAGCTTCGGCACCAAGGTGCTGGTGCTGGGCGATCCGTTCCAGCTGCCGCCGGTGCAGGGCGCCGGCTTCTTCACCGCCGACGAGCCCGACTACATGCTCACCGAAATCCACCGGCAGGCGGCGGACAACCCGATCATCCGCATGTCGATGGAAATCCGCGAGGGCGGCTATCTCGAGCACGGCCGCTATGGCGAGAGCCTCGTCATCCCGCGCTCCGATGTCGACCGTGACGCGGTGATGCAGGCCGACCAGGTGCTGGCCGGCCGCAACAAGACCCGCGTCGCCTACAATGACCGGATCCGCGAGATCAAGGAGCTGCCGCGGCACGAGCCGGTGTCCGGCGATCGCCTGGTTTGCCTCCGCAACAACCCGATCAAGAAGCTGCTCAACGGCCAGATCTGGACCGCCGCTGAAGTGAAGAAGCGCTCCAACGCCCGGTACTCGATGACCCTCGATCCGGACGAAGTCACCGGCGCCAAGGTGACCCAAGCCAAGGTCGTCACCCACGCGGCGTTCTTTTCCGGCGAAGAAGATCAGCTGAGTTGGCCGGAACGCCGCCAGTACGACGAGTTCACCTTCGGCTACTGCCTCACCGTCCACAAAGCCCAGGGCAGCCAGTGGGATGACGTCTACCTGTTCGACGAGAGCTTCGTCTTCCGCGAAGACCGCCAGCGCTGGCTCTACACGGGAGTGACCCGCGCCAGCGAGAAAATTACTGTCGTCACCTAGGCGACTGCGGCTTCCGGGTGCCCGAAAGCTGGGATTTTCCGCTATGAAACCGCTTTACTAAAGCGCTTGCCTCGAACTAGCTTACTCGTGCGAGTGGGGGTGCAATGGCGACAATCCATGATGTAGCGCAGGATGCCGGGGTGTCGCCGACGACGGTGTCCCGCTACCTGAACAACCGTATCGAGCTGCCGCCTTCGACCGCCGGCCGCATCGATGCGGCCATCGCCAAGCTCGATTATCGCCCGAACCTGCTCGCCAAGCGTCTTTCCACCGGCAAGACCGAAGCCGTAGGGCTCGTCACTCCGGAAATTCGCGAGCCGTTCTTCGCCGAGCTGGCCTCGGCCTTCGAGGATGAGGCGGACCGCCACGGCTACACCGTGTTCATGAGCTCGACCCGATCGGACCGCGAGCGCGAGATCGCCTCGCTCGAGCGGCTGCACGACCGGCATGTCGATGGCCTGGTGATGATGACCAACACCGCCGATGACGGCACGCTCGCGGCGCTGATCGGCAAGCGCAGGAACGTGGTGATCGTCGACGAAGACATCCCGGGCGTCAGCGTGCCGCGGCTGTTCGTCGAGAACACCGAGGGCGCTTATGCGGCGACCAAACACCTGATCGAAGCGGGGCACCGGCGTATCGCCTATCTCGGTGGCCCGCATGGGCTGCTGACGGTGACCGAGCGGCGCGAGGGTTTCCTGATGGCGATGAACGAGGCAGGCATCGCCGTGCGCCCCGAATATGTTTCAGGCGGCAGTTTTGCGCCGGAGCTGGCGCGGGCGGCGACGCAGAAGTTCCTCGAGCTGCCGATGCCGCCGACGGCGATCTTCGCCTCGTCCGACTATCTCGCCATCGGCGCGGTGATGGGGCTCAAGCAGGCGGGCGTCAGCGTGCCCGACCAGGTATCGCTGATCGGCTTCGACGACATGCCGATGGGCGCGCTGCTGACCCCGCCGCTGACCGCCATCCGCCAGCCGGTCGAGCAACTCGGCCGCCAGGGGTTTTTGACGCTGCTGGCGCTGCTCAATGACGAAGCGCCGCCCATGCTGACGCGGCTGCCGGTCGAACTCATCCGGCGGCAGTCGGTCGCCGCACCAAGCACGAAGGACTTCATAGCGTGAGCAAGCGCGTACTGATCGCCGGGGAATCCTGGGTTACCCACTCGATCCACACCAAGGGCTTCGACAGCTTCACCACCACCGAATACAACGAGGGCGTGCGCTGGCTGAAGGCGGCACTCGAGGGTGGCGGCTGGGAGGTGACGTTCCTTCCCAATCACCTGGCGTCGCGCGACTTCCCGCAGACCGCCGAGGCGCTGGCCGCTTACGACGTGGTGATGCTCTCCGACATCGGCGCCAACACCCTGCTGCTGCATCCGGACACGTTCGTCCGCTCGGTGCCGCTGCCCAACCGGCTGGTGGCGATCAAGGACTACGTGCTCAACGGCGGTGGCCTCGTGATGATTGGCGGCTACCTCACCTTCCAGGGCATCGATGCCAAGGGGCAATATGCCGGCTCGCCGGTCGAGGACGTGCTGCCGGTGACGCTGTACCGCCACGACGATCGGCGGGAGAACCCGCAGGGCGTCATCGCCCATGTCGGCGACCCCGGCCACCCGATCACCAAGGGGGTTACCGGCGAGTGGCCGGCACTGCTCGGCTACAATGAGGTGGTGGCGAAGCCCGATGCCGAAGTGCTGGTGCGGGTTGGCGGCGATCCGCTGATCGCGGTGGGCGAGTTCGGCAAGGGCCGCTCGGCGGTGTTCACCTCGGATTGCGGACCGCACTGGGCACCGCCGCCCTTCGTCGACTGGGCCGGCTATGCGCCGCTGTGGAACAACATCGCGAACTGGGTGTCGGGAAATGACTAAGGTCAAGCAGGCGCCCGATCCGTGGCAGCGCACCACCACCGAGAACGGCTTTCCCGCCGACGAGGTGATCTCGGCGCTGCAAAAATCCATCCGCCGCGGGCTCACCGAGAACGCGGTGCTGCTCGGCTGGGAGATGTATCTCACCAGCCCCGAGCTCGAGCAGAAGCTGTGGGACCGGCTGGCGGTGATTTCGGTGGAGGATGTCGGCTTCGGCAATATCGATGCGCCGGTGCTGGTCGATACGCTCTACCGCACGCACCAGCGCTTCGACCGGCCGACGCATGACCGGTTCCTGTTCGCGGCGCACGCTATCCGCGTCATGGCCTCGGGTAAGAAGGACCGCACCACCGACGACATGGTCAACTGGGCCAAGCACGCCATGGCCTTCGGCGAGCGCGAGCCTGAGATCCCGGATTTCGCCGTCGACATGCATACCGGGCGCGGCGAGGCGATGGGGCGGGACTATCTTTACTTCATGACCGAAGCCAGCAAGGTTTCCCCCGAGATCGAGGGGCGGGAGCAGAAGTATCGCGACTGGATCCTAGCGGCATTGAAGGCGGGGAAACTGACGTAAACTGAGGTCTATGACGGCCCCCTCCCGGCCTCCCCCACAAGGGGGGAGGTGAAGAGGAGCCGGCGGTACTTGCAGTGAAAGAGCCGCAAGCTCGATGCGGCACCTCCCCCTTCATGGGGGAGGATGGGAGGGGGCCGTCTGCTTGAAGTAGATAGAGGCGCGCAGCGTCCAAGGGGAGGAAAACAAATGGCGCGTGCGGCTGTCGCGGTGCTGGGGATTTTCGTTGCGGATCTGGCCTTCAAGGCGCCGCGCCTGCCGGTGATGGGCGAGACCATCCTCGGCCAGGGCTTCAAGGATGGACCGGGCGGCAAGGGCTCCAACCAGGCGATCGCTGCAGCGCGCGCCGGTGGCGACGCGCGAATGATCACCCGCATCGGCCGCGACACCTTTGGCGAGATGGCGCAGAAGGCCTGGGCCGCCGATGGCATTGACACCCGCGCCGTGGTGATCGACGAGACGCTGCCGACCGGCGCGGCGTTCATCTTCGTTTCCACCGAGACCGGCAACAACGCCATCATCGTCGAGAGCGGTGCAGCCGCGAAGCTCTCACCGGCGGACGTCGCGGCAGCCGAGCGGACCATCGCTGGATCGAAAGTGCTGGTGACGCAGTTCGAGCAGCCGGTGGAGACTGCCATCGCAGGTATGACGCTGGCCCGGAGGCACGGCGTCATCACCATCCTCAACCCTGCCCCGGCTGTGAAGGTCGACGACGCGATCTATGCGCTCTGCGACTATGTCACGCCGAACGAAACCGAGGCGGCGACGCTGACCGGGCTGAAGGTCGAGACCGAGGCCGATGCTCTGGCGGCGGCCAAGGAGTTCGTCCGCCGCGGCGCGAGGAATGTGTTGATCACGCTGGGCGAGAAAGGCGCGCTGCTGCATGGCGCAGCTGGCACGCACATGGTGCCGGCATTCAAGGTGGAGAAGGTCGTCGACACCACCGGCGCCGGCGACGCGTTCAACGGCGGCTTCGCCGTGGCGCTGGCCGAAGGCATGGCACCGGTCGACGCCGTCCGCTTCGGCTGCGCCACCGCCGCGCTCTCGGTGCAGAAGCCAGGCACGGCGCCTTCGATGCCGACACGAGCCGAGATCGAGGCGCTGCTGGCAAAGGGCTGAGGCTCCTGAAAACGGCCGAATGCTTTCGGGTTCGCTCGGTTGGCCCCTCCAACGCTTGACGGTGGAGGCGGCAGCAGGTTGGCGTCGGGCTCCCGTAACCGGACACTGCCGACGATCATGACCCTACTCGCCCCGACCCCGCCGATGGGCTGGAATAGCTGGAACAGCTTTGCCACCACCATCACCGAAGCGCAGGCGCTCGAAACGGCGAAGATCATGGCTGAGAAGCTCCTGCCCTTTGGCTACGACGTCTTCACCGTCGACATCCAGTGGTACGAGCCGGAAGCCAGCAGCTACAACTACAACAGCAAGCCGGTGCCGACGATGGACGGCCATGGGCGGGTGACGCCGGCGCTGAACCGCTTCCCCTCGGCCGCCAACGGCGTCGGTTTTGCCGAGCTGGCGCGGCAGGTCCATGCGCTCGGGCTGAAGTTTGGCATCCACATCATGCGCGGCATCCCGCGGCTGGCGGTCGAGCAGAACCTGCCGGTGCTGGGTACCTCGGTTCGCGCCCGCGACATCGCCGATACCGACAGCATTTGCAGCTGGAACCCCGACATGTACGGGGTGGATATGACGAAGCCCGGCGCGCAAGGCTACTATGACAGCATATTTGCACTCTACGCCTCCTGGGGCGTCGATTTCATCAAGATGGACGACATGAGCCGTCCCTACGACGCGCATGCCGCCGAGATCGAGGCGTCGCACCATGCC